>CAMDPW010000010.1 GCA_945905715.1 Rickettsia typhi | reverse complement strand
AGGGAATGGATATTCTGCCACAACCGTATGATTTCCTTACTAGCCATTTACCTACTGCTGCAGGAACAGCTTTGGTTACAGGTGCAGGAATCTCACAAGGCTTAGTCACTTATGGTGCTGCAAATATAGCAACACCAGCTCTTACTTTTACTGCCACATACTTATTGCCTGTTGCTCAGCTTGCGACAGTTGGTAGTGTAGTTGCTCAGTATGCGTACGAAAATCATTTTATAAAAGAATGTAGCGTTGGTGCAGTTGCAGGAGCTGCAATTGGTCTGTTAGCTTCTGGCGCTGGTGGACTAGCAGCTATGCCATTAGGAGCAATAATTGGAAGTGGGGCGGTAGCTCTGGTTGATGGTATATCTTTACGCTCAGATTATGGTTACGATGTTTCGGCTGCAATCATTGCAGGAGGATTCTTCACTGCTGCTACTGCTGTGGTTGGCACATTCTTTGGAGGAATATTCGTTGCTCCATGCATGGGGCTAGCTCCTGTTATAGTAGCCGCTAAATATGCCGCTGTAATTGGTGGTATCATTGGAGCTGTAGGGGGAGGAATTGCAGAGTACGTAACTACTCCATTCGATAAGATCGCCGATGCGCATCCAATACTCACTCAAACTGTTGCTCAAGACATATTTAATAGTATTAAAGACCTACCAAATCCACAGATAAGGGAGAGTTACAATACGAAAATAATGGAAAAATGGGAGACAACCTACAAAGCTCAGGCAAAGAATGAGCACTGCGCAGGACGCAATATTACACGCGCTCTAGCAGATGAGGCATCTGATCTACGTACTGAATACCAAGACATACATCAGGCTGCAAGTTCCCTGTTAGGCAACATATTTATCCTAAGTACACACAATTTTCACAAACTACCTAAGAGTGATGACGATAAATTTTACAGTTCATTTAAGACAGGCGGTGGAGACATTGGGTTAACAAATAATGGGTTTGGTCAAATAGTTCAGTTCAGTAAAGAATTAAAATCCATATATAGTAGCGCTGGTATCGCAACACCTGCTCATATAGAGCCTGAATTTATAACAACAGATGCTATGAGCTGCTATCAGACTCTAGTAGAAGCAGCAACTTACGATGCGGTCTCTCTAGGACAATGTGCGGATCTTCTGAGTACATGCTAGTAGTTAACTGCACAGTTAGCTTGGCATAAACTGTGATACTATTTTCTCTCTCTGTTACTAATCCTTTTTTTAACCGAGAGAGAAAATAGTCATCTTGTTGATTTTTGTCTATGATATGTTTTTTATTTAGAGATTGATATATTATGGCTTTTATTATTCAATACACTTTCTAATCATATAGTCTGCTTATCCAATTCTTACGAGGTTAGATTCAAAGAATTAAAAAATGATAGCTAAAACACGATAAACAAGCGTTTGAGATATGCTACCGGTTAAGAAATTAAGGTGCTCTTGCTTCTTAAGCTGAGTAAGCAATACTCATAATAATGAATCTGCAAAAACCCCTGGCGTTGTATATTTTAAACACAAAAAAACAGAAGACTTATCTAATGCTCTGAATACTTACACAGATACCAGCTAATAACTCTGCAAATAAAAATGGACGTAAAATAGATTTAGTATATCGTGAATTGTTGCAATATTCCCATACTCTTGAAATTATTTTTAGTAACATAAAAAATCTCTATATATTTTATATTTTTAGAGCACTCTAGATCTACACATCTGGATTATAGACAACTTTCAAGCACTGATGTGATATCTTACTACTCTCAATAGTCAGATTTTGATAACAAAATATCTAACACTGATTACCAGAGTTACGGTGATTAACTTATGTTATGATGTTTAGTCAAAATTATTGCTTGCCCACTATACCTAACTTGTGCTAAAGTACGCATAAATAGCTTACAGAATTTTTAGTATGGTAGGCTGAGATTTTTAGAAAATTTTAGGTTAGTTTATGAGAAAATATATTTTACAAATGGTACCATTAGTACTCCTTTCAAGTCTGTGTCTGGCTGAAAGTGATTATTATCTTTCTCCTCAGATGGGTTTATCTTACCAAAATAGTAACATCGATTTTGACCCAGTTCATGGTGCGACAGAGAAAAAGCGTTTTCAAAGCTCTGCAATATATAATTTGACTCTCGGTAAAAAAATATACGACGATGCCTCTCTAGAGCTAGAGATAGCTCATGCTAGTAAACATAAATTTAGTAAAAATGTGTCACTGGAGCATGACTATAAAAGTGCAGACGGTCGCGGCATTCGTGGAGCTCAAAATCATAATGTGAATGCAAAACTTACTACTACCAGTATGTTTGCTAATGTGAATTATCAATTCAAGGATTACCTTCCAGTATCAATTGTTCCATATGTATTAGGTGGCATAGGGTATTCATCTAATAAAATAGGTGATACTATTTTAAATGTTACTCATACAAGCAATCCAGATCCTAACAGTAACACTTTGGTAGTACCAGGTAAAAAAATTAATAACTTTGCTTGGCAAATAGGGGCTGGTTTCTTATTGCCTATAACGCAAAATCTAGAAGTTAATTTGAGTTATAAATTCAGAAGCCTTGGTAAAATAGAAACTACTAATAAATATAACACAATCTTAGGTACAGCTACAGCAAGTGCGCCAATATTTAAAGGTACACTATATACTTCTGATGTGCTAGTAGGTCTTTCTATAAATTTTTAATTGCTATTTTTGATCGGTACTAAGTATGCTGTGTAGCCCATCACTCATGTGATGGGGGTGTGTGTATGCGCAATGGCGTTATTTTTAGCCTCTCTTAGACCAATTGTAATTATGAAATGTTAGCACCTATCACCTGATCTAATTAATGACTGGTTTTTTATATTTTGGATTTCTTACCAACCGTTCCTTACACGCTTTGTTTGGCAAGCTCATTAGTAATTTCCGCTTGTTTTTTTCTCTGATGCATGACTATGGATTTACAATGAACTTACAGTCTTGTAAAAAACATTTCAATTAGAATTGATTATTACACTTTGTCAGTAAACATTACAAATGATAGTAACGCACTAAAGTATTTTTGCTATAAATATCAATTTTATTAAAATTTAAAACCTTAAATTATATGACATTGACCATACCAAGGTTATTCAATATTATGACTGAATATATAATTAAAAACTAAAGACATGAACGGATTTGAATTGAATAAGATAGCAGCTTCTATTCTGTTGGCTGGCATAATTGCTATGGTTGTAGCTAATATTACCGATGCAATTTATATGCCTCATCACTCCGAGACTATCAGAGGTTTTTCTGTGCCAGTTAGTAATCAATCAATACAGCAAATCTCAAGTCCAGCACCAGAACAGATAAAAATAGGTCAATTAATGGCAGCAGCAGATGCATCTCGTGGCCAAAATGATATTAGAAAGTGCGCTATATGCCATGATTTTACTAAAGATGGTCCTGATAAAGTTGGTCCAAATTTATGGAATGTGCTAGGCGGACCAAAAGCGCATCGTAAAAATTATAATTACTCTCAAGCCTTGGCAAGCAAGGGCGGTAACTGGACATATGAAGAAATTTATCATTTCTTAAATGGTCCAAGATTGTTTATTCCAGGAACAAAAATGACGTTTCCAGGCTTTAGTAAGCCACAAGATGTAGCTGATGTAATCGCTTATTTAAGAACCATAAGTGACTCACCAATTCCATTGCCACCAATTGAAAAATAATAAAATCTATGCTATTATCAAAAGATAACACTTGGGAATCGACTGATGCTTGAAAATTACACAACATTGTGGATTATTATTGGTTTCATCTGCATTTTGCTTGAAGTATTAGCAATGCCAGGAATTGGGTTGTTATTTGTAGGCCTTGGAGCAATGAGCACTAGTGTTTTGCTTGAGCTACATTTAATTGAACATCAATGGTTACCTGACAGTATTGCTTTTACTATACTCACTGCTTTCTGGGCAGTAGTATTATGGTGGCCACTAAAACTCTTTTCTAAAAGATCGGCCAGCGAATCCTACCAAAATATTGTGGGCTCGGTTGCTTATGTCCATGGTGAAGTATTGGAGTCTAAAAAAATTGGTACAGTCAAATGGTCAGGGGTAATTATGCAAGCAAAACTTACAGGAAAATCTAATGAGTCAATAGCTAAAGATCGGCCAGTGATCGTTGTAAGCATCAAAGAAAATATTTTATACGTAACCAAGCAATGAGGAGATTATATGGATAGTATTTATTTAGTTATTGGCTTTATCACTTTAATTTTAGTGTTTGGAGGCATTAAAATAGTTCCAGAGCAAGAATCATGGATTGTTGAGAAACTTGGTAAGTTTGATCGCAAGTTATTGCCTGGACTTAGCTTTATTATTCCATTTATTGATAAAGTTTCCTACAAGCACACGCTAAAAGAGCAAGCCATTGATATGAATGAACAAGCTGCCATCACCAAAGATAATGTAACAGTACGAATTGATGGAGTATTGTATTTAAGAATTTTAGATGCAGTCGCTGCATCTTATGGCGCAAGTAATCCGTATTATGCAATTTCACAATTAGCTCAAACTACCATGCGCTCTGAAATCGGTAAAATCACCTTGGATAAAACTTTTGAAGAACGAGAAACTTTAAATACTAATATAGTACAAACCATAAATGAAGCAGCCTCGAGCTGGGGAATTCAGTGTATGCGCTATGAAATAAGAGACATTACACCACCTGTAAATGTGAAACAAGCAATGGAGTTACAAGTTGCGGCTGAAAGACAAAAACGTGCTTCTATTTTAGAATCAGAAGGTATGCAACAAGCGCAAATCAACCGTGCTGAAGCCTATAAACGCGAGATCGTGCTAGGCTCAGAAGCAGCTTATATTGACAAAGTAAACCGCGCCAAAGGTGATGCCGAAGCTCTTCTGGCAGTAGCTGAGGCAACTGGTCAATCAATCGAACGAGTGGCAAAAAGTGCCAAAGTTGCTGGCGGCTCAGAAGCAATTTCATTAAAAGTTGCAGAGCAATACATCGAAGCATTTAATAATATTGCGCAAAATTCAAATACGATTATCTTGCCAGCTAATGTTAATGATGCCTCAAGTATGATTACTCAAGCAATGACTATCTTTAAAACTTTGTCTAGTAAAATAAATAACGAACTCACCACTGAAGGTAAGACTAGAAAGTAAAAAATGAAAATTGCTAGCTGGAATATTAACTCGATTAATAGTCGACTAAAAAATTTATTATCCTGGCTTACGCAAACGCAACCAGATATAGTGTTATTACAAGAGTTAAAATGCCAAACCGCAGCTTTTCCACGCGAAGCAATTGAAGGTTTGGGTTATAATTTAGCAATTCATGGCCAAAAAACTTACAATGGCGTCGCTATTTTAAGTAAGTATTCAATTGATGAATTCAATACCAACCTAAGCAATGATCCAGATTCATTACAATCTCGATATATTGAAGCCTGCATTAGCACGCGTAATGCTCACTTAAGAGTTGTCTCGGTTTATGTGCCCAATGGTCAAGAAATAGACTCGGAAAAGTTTGCTTACAAATTGCAATTTCTTGACGCACTTAAGATACATTTGCAAAAATTATTAACATATGATGAAGCTACTATAATTGGTGGAGATTTTAATGTTGCTCCTGAAGATATAGACGTATACAATGCAAAAAAACTAGAGAACTGCATATGCTTTAGTCAAATTGAGCGCCAAAAGCTACAACAATTATTACATCTTGGCTTTAGTGATTCTTATCGCTTACTCAACAAAAATAAACAAGAATTCAGTTGGTGGGATTACCGCGCTAGATCTTGGCAGTATAATTTTGGAATGCGCATTGATCATATTTTACTTTCTCCTGAGGCAAGTGACTTATTAGTAAAAGCGGCGATTGAAGAAAAAATCCGTGGTCAGAATAAAGCCTCTGATCATGTTCCTGTGACTATTGAACTGTCTCTATAGTATGACTCATACTGATTTACCAGAGCTGAATCTATGACATCAATTACTATCGGCTAGACCTAGAGTTTTAGTATATGCTTGCACAGCAGATCAAGCGCTTAAATGCCAGAATTATAACATTCTAAAGTCATCTACTTACAATGTATTGCTTGTTTTTTCCAAGAGAAGCTCATACAAGAGAGGCTATCCTCCTTTCTATACTTGCTTCCGCGGTCCTCACACTGAGATAATACTAAAGTGCTTACTTAAAGAAGAGAGTGTTAACCTTGTCCCGCTTAACAACATAAAAGATCAAGATATTACTCCTATATACTACAAGCTTTATAAATAGTCATTCAATAATATGGAGCAACTTAAGTAAGTATGGATATATGACAAAATCATTCAAGAGTTTTGTAGCGTAAGTCAAGCTACTAATTGCATTATCAGAAGGTATGAATTAATTTAAACTGTAGCAAAGGTTCTGCAGTATGAGTTTTAAAACTTACTTATTGAATATTGTATCAACACATTTGATTGATCCTAGGAGCTTACTTAGCTTATAGTAAGAAAAAATTGCAATGATTGCAAGATAAAGATGTCAAGTAACTACTAATGAAAGCTCTGCATGGTATATTATCGTCAAGAATTTATACTTAAAAAAAGAGTAAATACAAAATTTACAAGATAAGCTGTTTAACTCACCTTACGCATATGCATAGCTGAACACAAATTTTGTAACTCTTGCATGGCGGCAATGAGAATAGGTCTTTTAAAAACTCTATTTCTGCCGCGATCTAGTTTGCGTCACTTTGGGCTTAAAATCCTTATGAAGTATATGTAAAGAATATATCAGTTTTATACTATTAGTGTCTTAGAATTTGCTCTAAAAGATGCTGTACAAAAATATTACAATTACTGGCTTTATTTAGACTTGTATGGTCTCTCCACAATATTAATTTGGATTAATACAATTTTCTAAAGATATATTGACATATATAAACTGTATCAATATAATTTAATTATCATTATCTTGCATTGTGCTCAATAAGTAATAGATGTCCAAACAATAAATGTTATGCTTAACACTTTGAACATGTACAGTTTTCTTTCAATACTCACAAGGGCTACGCGGTATATTTTTGTACTGCATATTCGCCTTTGGTGAAGAGCATAATTTTTACCTAATCTTACCAAAGGCGGAAAAAAACCATTACCATCACTATTAAAACAACATATTGTGCGGTTGCTTAAGCATATGGTTGATTGGCAATTTACCACTCACATCATATGTATGAGAATCTTTTAGTTCTGTGCATTTTAGAATCTAGCACAACTATAGGTTAAAGGCTGTTAGTAATATGCTGACCTTTGTTAAAGTAGCGATAAAAATAACTAGTACATTTTAAGTAACACATAGATTAATGTAGATTTTAATAAAAATTAAAAAATATAGTGGAGTAATTATGGCAACATCTCAAGATTTAAGAGTTCTTATAACAAAAATTAATGACAACACGAATCCAGCGCCAATAACAGCGCATCCACCACTGACAACAGTGCATGCAACAACAGCACGCACGTCTCCAGTTCCTGATATAAAAAAAAATACATATCTAGTAACGGATGCAATAGCTAAAGCTATACTAATAGATGGTCTATCTACTGCTGAAATACTGTTAATGCCGATAGCCGTTGCAGCGGTAGTAGCTACATTTCCAGCGTTAGCTATGGCTGGAGGAGCAATTGTGGGATATGTACCAATCTTAGGTGCGGCTTTGCCAATCTTAGGTGCAGCCTTTCCAGTATTAACCGCTGCTCAAATAGCGCAATTTACACTTACTGCAACTTTAGCAGCAGAAGTTTCATATTTTTTTAGAGACGTTGCTAGAAAAATAGAGCATGAGAATATTGGTGGTTATTCTGGCAATTTAGCTAAATATGCTATCAAGGGTAAGCCTATGACTATAAATTTACTTGTTGGTGGTCCTAATGGCTTGCTTTATGAGATATGCAAAACCAATAAAGAGTGCAATACTGATGTGACAACTAATGTTATTGCTACTCTAGCAATAGAAACTGCTGATGAAATAGCGCAAGCTTGTCTAAGGACGCATCTTTTAGGAGCAGTTATAACTGGCGCAGTTTTAGGAGAAGGAGTTGTAACTGGCGTAGTAGGAAGCACTGTATTGTCATTTAACGCTCATGTAGTTTATGGTAATGCGATACCTTATATTCATACAGTTGTGGATACTGCTTATGATTACTATGAAACTCTATTAGGTAATATCGCTACACATGAAGAGCTATAATTAACCAATGCGCAGAAAATATAACAGAAGAAGAAAGAAAAATGGGGAGCTCTTTCATGTGAGTTTCCCATCTCAATATCCCTGAAAGATTATTATACAGGATTAAGCAATTATACTACATAGTGCGCAACATCAAAATACGTGAAGCCTAGTACTGTCATTGCTAAATGTCATTGATATTTTTACCTTGCAAAGCAATCGCAATGTATTTATTCATTTTACGGTTATTAAAATCTGTGATTAAGCTTTTGAGCTTTTGAAGATTTTTTTCTATTTGATCGCACCCTTCAGTAGTAATTGATTTTTGCAGATCAGAAATTTTGGTAACAATATTTTTTTCTTCTATGCGTGATAATAAGTTAGAATTTTCAGCTAAGTCTTTATTAATTGCATCAATTATCCGCCTGGCATTAAATTTAGTTTCTAAAAACAAACGCTGCACAACATCTCGCTCAGCATTTTTCATTGCATCAAATAGCATTTGCTCTACCTGTTTTATGTCTAGGCCATAACTTGGCTTAATATCCACTATTTGCTTACTTCCTGTGCTGAGTTCCTGTGCGCTCACTGTTAAAATTCCGTCAACATCAATAGTAAAGTTTACGCTTATTCTTGCCATCCCTGCGTTCATTGGCGGAATACCACGAAGCTCAAATTTAGCCAATGAACGACAATCTTTAACTAACTCTCGCTCACCTTGAACTACATGAAATTTCATACCTTTTTGACCATCTTGGTATGTAGTAAATTCTTTAGTAATAGAAATTGGCAAAGGCGAATTACGCACAATAATTTTTTCATTTAATTCGCCTATTACTTCTAGACCTAAAGATAATGAAGTAACATCAATCAACAAACTATTAGAACCTTTGGTTAAGCTTTCGGCCTGAATTGCCGCACCAAGCGCTACCACTTCATCTGGATTAATATCATCTAAGCATTTGACACCAAAAAAATCTTCTAATTTAGCTTTAATCAGCGGAATACGAGTTGAACCGCCAACCAGAACCAAGCCTTTAATTTCATGATGCTTGATTTGCGCATCTTTTATAACATTGCGTACGATTTTAAGCGTACGCTCAATTAGCAGTGAGATTAAATTTTCAAGCTCGCTACGTTTAAGTGAAATATTCACTAGCTCCGCACCAATCTTAATATTGATACTAAGCTCATTCTTATGTGATAGCGTCTCTTTTATTTGACGTGCATAATAATATATAGCTTCTTTTTCTGCTTGACCTAAAGTCTTAGTAAGTTGCTTCTTTATTAACTCTACCAGTAAATAATCAATATCATCCCCACCTAAATTAACATCACCTCCTGTGGCCAATACTTGAAAAATTCCCTTTTGTAAATTTAAAACCGAGACATCAAAAGTGCCACCACCAAGATCGTAAATAATATATTTACCTTCGGCTTTTTTATCTAGACCGTAAGCTAGAGCTGCAGCAGTTGGTTCATTAATAAGACGCAGAACTTGTAGACCAGCTAGATGTGCCGCATGTTTGGTTGCTATTCTGGCAGCATCATCAAAGTATGCTGGCACTGTTATCACAGCTTGCTCTACTGGTTTGCCAAAATATTCTTCAGCTCTTGATTTAAGCTCACGAAAAATCTCTGCACTTGCTTCGATTGGACTAATTCTTCTGAAACCTAAGTCAAAAATAATGGACTTGGCGTTATCTTGCTCTGGCATAATATATTGCGCCAGTAATGAAGACTGATCAAATTGATCAATACTTTTACCCATGAATCTCTTCACTGAGGATAAACTCACACCGCTATTATGAGACACGCCGACAATCGTGCCGCCACTAGGAAGATAGGTAACAATAGATGGTAAGATCTTCTTCTCACCGTAACTATCTGAGATTACTTGTGGCTGCTGATTTATACTATAAGCCACTAAAGAATTGGTGGTACCTAGATCAATCCCAACAGCTACTCTATCTTTAACTGCATTACTTTGATGTTGACCTGGCTCTTGAATGTCTAATAACATAGATTATTCATATAACTTACATTCAATTGCTTCTAAAAATTTATTCTTATAACGCAGCTTAACTACTTCATTCGCAGCTTGGATAATATTATTCTCGTATAAATTCTTTTTAAACATAGTAATTACATGATTAATTTGCTCTTGAGTATCTTTCAGCAATGATTTTAATTCTTCATGGTCTTGGGTATCTTCTAAAATTTGCCTCTCTTCCATCGTATTTTGTAATATCTCATTATTTGCTTTAAAGCACCCTGCTTCATCATCAATTGCAATACCATGTAATGCTAATATATATTCAGCACGCTTAATATCAGATTTTAGGATGTTATAAGCTTGATTAATTTCAATGGTGATTTTCATAGATTTTAGTCTTTCTTCTTCTGGCATATTGATGAATTTATCGGGATGGTATCTCTGTTGGCATTCTATATATTTTGCCTCAAGCTTGTCAGCTGAAACATTATAGTCAGTATCTAGACCTAACCGAGTAAAATAATTCATATTATTTCAATTTAAATATGAAAAGATTCGCCACAACCGCATTTTCCTTTTTCATTAGGATTAGTAAAGATAAAGCCAGATTTAATTTCTTTTTCTATATAATCCATCGTTGTGCCTAGTAAATAAATAATTGCTTTTGGCTCAATCAACACCTTTACTCCTTTATCCTCAATCACTTCATCATACTTACTCTGTTCATCGGCATATTCAATAAGATAAGATAATCCTGAACAGCCTCCTTGCTTAACACCAATCTTAATGCCTATTGATGGCTTATTTCTTTTAGCCAGTAAAAATTTAATACGTTCAGCAGCTGCGTCAGTAATCTCGATTGGAGTTTTGTTAGTTATAGTCATTATACCGCCGTACTTTTGCTGTGTTTTAATCTATAATCAGCAATAGCTGCCTTAATCGCATCTTCAGCAAGCATTGAGCAATGAAGTTTTACTGGAGGTAAGGATAGATACTCAGCAATTGTTACGTTCTTGATTGTTGCTGCTTCATCCAAAGATTTTCCTTTAACCCACTCTGTTACTAATGAGCTTGAAGCAATAGCAGAACCACAGCCAAAAGTTTTAAATTTGGCATCTTCAATAATGCCATCTTTACTTATTTTTAACTGCAACTTCATCACATCACCGCAAGCAGGCGCACCTACTAAGCCAGTACCTATACCTTCTTCATCTTTTGTAAATGAACCTACATTTCTTGGGTTCTCATAATGATCTAATATCTCTTTACTATATGCCATAATTTACTCCTCAAATTTAGTGTTCAGCCCATTTAATTGATTTCAAATCTATGCCTTGTTGTACCATTTCCCATAACGGACTCATATCACGTAATTTATTGATACTACGAATAATCGTAGTCAAAGCTTGGTCTATCTCTACTTCGGTAGTGAATCTACCTATACCGAACCTGATTGAAGTATGAGCTAATTCCTCATCTACTCCCAACGCACGCAACACATAAGATGGTTCAAGTGAAGCAGAAGTGCAAGCAGATCCAGAAGAAACTGCCAATTCTTTCATTGCTAAAATTAATGATTCGCCTTCAATATAAGCAAAACTTAAATTTAAATTACCTGGCCAACGCTTATAAACATCTCCATTAAGATAAATATCAGGAATAGCCTTAGTCAGGGTATCATAGAATTTATCGCCAAGTTTTTTGACATGTTGATAATCTTGGGTCATCTCAGCCTGCGCTAATTCTGCAGCCTTACCTAAACCAACTACTAAAGCCGGTGACAAAGTACCAGATCTCATTCCTCGTTCCTGACCCCCTCCATTAATTAATGGTTTTAGTCTGATTCTGGGTTTACGACGAACAAACAATGCTCCAACGCCTTTTGGTCCATAAATTTTATGACCTGAAATACTCATCAAATCTATATTTAACTCTTGAACATCAAGTGGGATTTTACCAAAAGCTTGTGCAGCATCAGTGTGAAAAAATACCTTATGTTTACGACAAATTTGACCAATTGCTTCTAGTGGTTGGATTACTCCTATTTCATTATTAATCGCCATTACTGAAACCATTATAGTTTGCTCAGTAATTACTGACTCTAATTGTTTTAAATCGATCAGACCGTTCGATGCAACTGGTAAGTAGGTCACCTTAAATCCTTCTTCTTCTAAATGTCGACAAGCGTCAAGTACACATTTATGTTCCGTAGCTACAGTTACGATGTGCTTACGCTGATCTTGATAAAAATAAGCAACACCTTTTATCGCGATATTATTTGATTCAGTAGCCCCTGAAGTGAAGATTATTTCTTTACTATCAGCGCCAATCAAGCTAGCTACTTGAGCCCTAGCATTTTCCACCGCTTCTTCTGCTTCCCAACCAAAAGAGTGACTACGAGAATGCGGATTACCAAATTTTTCTGTAAAATAAGGTAGCATTACATCTAAGACTCTTCGGTCCATTGGTGTGGTTGCTTGATAATCCATATAAATTGGTAACTTTACTTTCTGCATATATCTTGCCATTTTTTAATATACGTAATTATTGCTTTGAATTTGACCGAAATCTTTATGTAATGCGCGATCTTGACTGCTAAAATTAACTGCTAATCTATTATACATTAACTGCCAGGTAGTAATAAACTTGTTGATTTCATTTAAAGTGTTATTAGCGCCTAAGCTTAACCTTATAGCAGTATTAGCGGTGTTTTGATCAACTCCCATAGCACGGAGTACAGTTGAGGTTTCAATTTTTCCTGAAGAACATGCGGCACCAGCACTTACTGCAAAGCCAGCTAGGTCAAAATTAATCAACTGCGTTTCATGGTGAATAAAAGGCATAGTCAGGCAAGTAGTATTAGGCAAGCGTAATACATTTCTTGAAAAAATCTTTACCTCTGGTACCAACAACATGATACTTTCTTCTAATAAATTTCGTAACTTATAAACTTGTACATATTGAGATAAAATATGTCCTATCAGTTCGGCAATTTTACCAAAACCAACAATAGCACTAATATTCTCCGTACCAGACCTAATACCTCGCTCTTGCCCACCACCAATAATTTGTGGCTGGAGTGCAATGCTCTTTCTGTAAATTAATGCCGCTACCCCTAATGGACCACCGCATTTATGAGTAGAAATAGTGATTAAATCCACGTTTAAAACTCTAACATTAATGTCAATCTTACCAAAAGCTTGTACCGCATCAGTATGCACCAAAGCATTATACTTATGTGCTATCTTGGTAATTTCTTGTATGTTTTGTATTACTCCCGTCTCGTTATTAGCACTCATTACTGAAACAAGTTTAGTACTAGCTTTAGATTTCACTAACTCCAACTCAAGTTCTTCTAAGTTAAGTAAACCATTGTTACATACTTTTATGATCGTTACGTTTGGTTTATCTAGAGCTGATTTTAAAATGGATGCATGCTCAATAGCCGAAACAAATAAATGACTATCAGCAAAATTATGAATAACCAAATTATTTGCCTCAGTTCCAGAAGACGTAAATATCAATTGATATTGATCATACGGCGCACCTATTGCAGTTAAAATATTGCTGCGCGCAACTTCAATCATAGATTTAGCTCTCCTTCCTATGTTGTGTACAGAAGAAGAGTTATACGGCATGTCAAGTACTGATAGCATGGTTGCTTTTACTTCTTTTAGAAGCGGTGCTGTTGCATTGTAATCAAGATATACGTATTTCATATTATTAAATTATTTAATACATGATCTTGTATTTCTTTTTGATCAAGGTTTATAAGATTTTTATTTACTATATCAGCCAAAGATATTGAGCCAAGATAATCTAAAATTTGCCTACCAAGATTATCCCATAAATGGTGAGTAAAGCACTGAACTTGGCTTGACATACAGCTATGTTTTGGATTATTTTTGCTGCATCTGGTCATATTAAATTCACTATTCATAGCCAGCATAATTTCAGCTATATAAATCTCATGCATGTCCTTAGTTAGTAAATATCCTCCTCCAGGACCTTTAACTGACTTTACTAAACCTCTATGTTTAAGTTTGATAAAAATCTGTTCTAAATAGTTGAGTGCAATATTCTGACGCTGCGCTATCTGCTGCAAAGTCATTGGCTTTCCTGTTGCGTAACAAGCCATATCCACCATAGCCATAATTGCATATCTACTTTTTGTTGATAATTTCATATTTTTAAATTAGAAATTTCTTGCACATGCGCTGTAAGGTTTGTATTATCAGCAACGTACTAAATACGTAGTATACTAATACTCTAGTAAATTAGTCAAGTATTACATTTACAATTTAAGACAGAAGCAACT
The DNA here is from genome assembly GCA_945905715.1 of Rickettsia typhi. Lineage (GTDB taxonomy): Bacteria > Pseudomonadota > Alphaproteobacteria > Rickettsiales > JABSSG01 > JAGVLN01. The sequence goes on along the minus strand of CAMDPW010000010.1, from coordinate 25,874 downwards.
TAATGCACAGCAAGGAGTTATAGTAATGCCAGAAATTATATTGAATGGCCCAGAAGGAAGAATTGAAGGAAGATACCACCCTAGCGAAAATAATAATCCACCTGTAGCTTTAGTATTACATCCACACCCATTACATGGTGGCACAATGAATAACAAGGTGGTTTATAATACTTATCAAGTCCTTGCTAAAAATGGATTTTCTGTGCTTAGAATAAATTTTAGAGGTGTAGGCCGTTCGCAAGGCGCATTTGATAGTGGTATCGGAGAACTAGCTGATGCAGCAACTGCTCTGGATTGGCTAGAGCTACATAACCCTACAGCCAACACAATTTGGATTGCTGGTTTTTCTTTTGGTGCTTGGATCGCGTTGCAACTACTAATGCGTCGACCAGAAGTTCAAAATTTTATTACCATTGCACCTCCAGTGTCGAAATATGACTTTTCTTTCTTATCGCCTTGTCCAACACCTGGATTAATTATTCAAGGAGACCAAGATAGTATAGTAGCAGAAGAAGATGTTGCTACTTTTGCTGCTAAGATATCTAAGCAAAAAAACTGTAACATTGAATACAAAGTAATCAGTAATGCTGATCATTTTTTCCGCACTAAAATGGATGAAATGATTGAATCATTAGAAGAGTATATAACCGCAAGACTAACAAATGTTAAGTCTGTAAAAACAAAACAAGACCGTAGAAGAAGGCAAACGCAACAAATACAAAACATTTATTAATCATTATTTGTTATATGTTTTTTTATCCACTTAATTTTATACTTTTTAATATCAATAACAAGCTACCTGAATACTCGTGTCGTTCTCTCTAGGTATTATTTAACGCCACAGCCACGGTCTCATATACTTAAGGATGGTCTCTCGAATTTATCTTTTGACCACGCTTCAAAATCATGCAAATATCATTTTATTAATTTTTTTCTAAAAACTGCCCAAAAATTGATATATTTAAAATATCTAAAATGATTACTTGTAATGTGATTGTACTACATTGAAAGCCATAAGAATAAAAATCATTCATACTGTTTGATATAATATATTCATGACTATGATTTACACTATTAAGACGCATAGCTCTTACTGCATACTTTTACTTTGTCACTTGTTCCGAGATCTTATCAAGGTATTTATATTTGCTAGATTAACCCTGCGCCCTTCTACCAAACATAGCACTTGAATCTGCTTGCGCTCTCAGTGTTATCTTTCATCAACCAGCTCACATACTTACGCTATTCCACAGTATAACTATAATTATACTCCATCAATTAACCTGTTTCGCCGCGACCGTGCCCACTAACTTGAGAGTGTGGCAAGGAAGTATTGGATGGACGACTCAGTGATAAGTCTTGTGTCATTCCTGCGCCTAATATCTTAGCTTGAGCTAATACAGTGCCTGATATCGCTGATTGAGAAATTAGACCTGCGCGTCCGTCACCCTCTATTCTGTCTTGATCAAAAATAGCTTTCATTCTTAGACCACCTGCTATCTGCTCAGGCGTTCTGGATTTCATTAGATCTTCATTTTCTTTTTGAAGTGCCCGAGATTGCACTGCTTCATATCCCTCTGCTACTTGTCTTTCTGCTGTATATACCTTACTATTCTGCCGCGCATCTTCGTACACGATCCGTGCGGCATCTTCCATTAAATCAGCTACACGTGGCTTATCTTTTCTGAAATATTTGGCTATTGCATGAAAAAAACTTTGTATTATAGCTGGAAATATTCCATCTCCTCTAGTAAAACGTAGTGCTGGATTTTTTTGTTTCTGTTTTTCAAATTCGTTCTTTGCTTGCACTAAAAGACCTCCAAATTGATTCTGCACTTTACCAAGCGCATAAATATCTGCATCTGGAGCTAATTTCTCAAGTAACTTAGAAGTTTCAAGAAACATGACTTGTGCAACTGCCTCTATCTCGAAACCTCTACCTCCTTGTCCCCAGGCAAGATCCATTTTTGCTTCAGTTTCTTGGTACCATTTTTTAATAAAACTATATTCAGAATCTGGTTCACTTTTGGTCATTTTAATCTCCTAAAACTAATATCAAATTAATCTCGATAACACTCAATCCACACTGATGCATTTGTAAGTTAACTATAACGTATAATAGTTAAGATAATATTAAGAATAACAAAGAATTAAGAGAGAATCAGATGTTATCTTCAATCCATTGTTTTAATGTACTTTTTGGTAAAGCTCCAACCTTAGTTGCTACCTGTTTACCATCTTTAAATAGAATAAGGGTTGGAATACCGCGTACATTGTATTTAGTTGGGGTATTTACATTCTGATCAATGTTCATTTTATAAATCAAAACTTTATCGCTAAGCTCGCTTGCAAGCTCATCAAGCACTGGTGCTAACTGTTTACATGGCCCACACCATTCAGCCCAAAAATCAATTACTACTGGCTTAGTTGATTTTAAAACATCTTGTTCAAAATTTTGATCCGTAGTTAATGTTGTCATTATTTTACTCCTTTTTTTTATTTTATTGATCACTACTGCCAATACATGTACCTAAACCACCATCAGTAAATATCTCCAATAATAAAGCATGCGGTACTCTGCCATCTATAATATGCACTGCTTCCACATTATTCTCAAGAACGCAGATACTGGTATGCATGATATGTGCCAAATTTTTAGAAACAGTTTGATCTTTTGCTAATTGCTTTAATTGATAAATCCCTGTATTTGAAATAGTATCATCATTTTTATCTTTCAAACCTTTTATATCGCTTAAAATAATATATTTACATACCGATAAAGATGATGCAACTACCCCTGATACTGTAATTGGATTGACATAAAACGTTTCAGCATTTTCACCAATAGCAATCGGTGATATCACTGGAATTATATCTGTATCTTCAAATGTTAGTAGCACTTCTGGATTAACAGATGTAGGCTCGCCAACAAATCCTAAATCTAAGATATTTTCTATATTACTATTAGGAAGAGATTGTGAACTGCGATATTTTTTGGCTTCAATTAGATTGCAATCCTTACCAGAAATACCAATAGCCATACCACCTGCGTCATTAATTTTGGTAACAATTTTTTTATTAAGTAATCCTGATAATACCATCTCTATCATTTCTATAGATTTGGCATCAACTATTCGCATTTCATCAACATATTCAAAGCCAATTTTAAATTTCTTTAACATTTCATCTACATAACGATCGCCACCATGCACAACTAATATGTTCACTCCCATCTCGCGCATTAACACGATATCATGCACAAAAGCATTGAGCAACTCTTCATTATACAGAACCTCGCCATCACAATGAATCACCATAGTTTCGCCATTATAAAGCTTGATATATGGCAATACTTCCATCAATGAATCTAATTTATTTGAAGAGTTTTTTTTGGCCTGAAACTTTATAATTGACATTTTTTTTCCTTTAATAATTCACTATGGTCGCAAGCACTATACTTCAATCTAACGTTTTTTAAACTCTACTATACTTATACGCAATGGTTCTATACCAAATTTTGATCTGGCGCTTGTCATTAAATAAGATGGAAAAAGAGCGCTGTGCTTTTTAAGTAAATCTGCAAAAATCATATCCCAATCTAATGCATCTTTATCTCTTTTATCGCATTTGGTAAAAATAAGCTGATATGAAACTGCCATAGTATCAAGCAAGGTCATAACCTCTAAGTCATGATCACGCAATTTATGCCGCACATCGACTAAAACAAAAACTCGTCTTAAATTTGAACGTTGTGCTAAATATGTCCTTATCAATCTTTGCCATGATGCTTTATCATGCTTTGATGCACGAGCATAGCCGTATCCAGGCAGATCGACAAAGATAATGCTTTGATCAATTTCAAAGAAATTTAACTGTTTAGTTCTACCAGGAGTATTGGAAACTCGCGCTAACAACTTGTGATTAGTAATTGCATTAATCAGACTTGACTTACCAACATTTGACTTTCCCCAAAAAGCTATTTCTGGTAAGTCATATACAGGTATATCGTTACCATCAACAATTCCTGCTAAAAAATTACACTGGGTACCAAACATCAAAATCCTATATGACAGTTTTTGACTTGCTTTTTATTTGTATAAGCCATTGCTGAGCAATTGAAAGAGTATTACTCCAAGCCCAATAAATAACTAATCCAGCTGGAAAAGAAGAAAACATAAACAAGAAAACAGCTGGCAACAATTTCATCATTTTTGCCTGTACTGGATCAGCTGGTTGTGGATTAAGTAATTGTTGAATATACATGGTAATTGCCATAATGATTGGCCAAACACCTAACATTAATAATGCAGGAGGTTGCCATGGCAATAATCCAAATAAGTTAAAAATACTTGTAGGATCTGGCGCAGATAGATCGTGAATCCACCCGTAAAACGGAGCATGACGCATTTCAATGGTTACAAATAACACTTTATAAAGTGAAAAGAAAATTGGAATTTGGACAATCAATGGCAAGCAACCAGAAAGTGGATTCACACGTTCACGCTTGTACAGCTCCATGATTTCTTTGTTTTGCTGCATTTTATCGTTCACATGAAGATCACGAATACGGTTGATTTGAGGTTGGAGCGTTTTCATCTTACTCATTGATTGGTAAGATTTATTAGCCAGTGGAAAAAGCACTATCTTGACAATAATCGTTACCATTAAAATACTTAAGCCGAAATTACCGAGTACCGCGTAAAAATACTGCAAAGCTTTGAACATTGGCTTTGTAATGAAATAGAACCAACCAAAATCAATCGCTCGATCAAATAAATCTAATTTGAAATATTTTTCATAATAATCTAATATTGATAGCACCTTTGCACCAACAAAAAAATGTAAATCATAAGAATCGGTTTCACCTGGAGCTAAAATTTGTTTTTGAGAGATGTAATCAACTTGGTAACGATCACGACCATCAACAAAATTGTAACCAAAATTACTATCAAAGCTTTTAGTAGTATCTGGGATAATTGCAGTTAGCCAATATTTATCAGAGATACCGAACCAACTACCTGATGTATTATCTTTAAATTCTTCTTTTTTATTTTTTTTAATATCGTCATAATTAATCTCATGGAGAATAGCGTTGAATACGCCGATCGGTCCTTCGTGTGAAATAAAGAATTTTTGATTATCTTCTTCCACGCGATTAATCAAACCATAATTATAATAAGCAATTGTTTGACTTGATGAATTTGCAACTATTTGCCTTACTGAGAACATATATTCACCGTCGAGGTAAAACTCGATCATAAATTTTATTCCTTGCTTGTTAGTCCAACTAAGAAGAGCTTTACTATTTGCTGTTAATATATCTTGATCTGCTTGCCAGCGAGTATTGGAATTTGGCAAATCTAAATCTGTATTTGCTAACCAGCCAAATTCAACAAAATACGCATTTTTTGTTTTTGCTGGAGAAAGCAGGGTCACAGGCTTGCTATCTACATCAGTAGCAACTAAATATTTAGGCAGTGTTAGATCGTCTATGCGAGCGCCGATTAAAGAAATTGAACCTTCTAGAGCGCTGCTTTTAATTCTAATGCGCGTATTACTATCTACCACTTCTTCTCTACTTAAAGAAGTTGTATGACTACCAGCATTTTCATTAACGCTCATTAAAGAAGTTTCGCCTTTGGTTTCCTTTGTAGCATGGATTTGCTTTTGCTTTTCTACAACTAAAGGCTGCTCATAAAAATATTGCCATGCAAATAAAACTAAGGTCGCCATTACTACGGCGACAATCAGATTTTTTGTTTGTTCCATATTTTTTCCTAATAATTAATGTAAATTCTTGTTTTCTGGCACTTGATCAATGCCGCTCGCGCCAAACGGATGGCACCTAAGTATTCTTTTTATACCTAATATTAGCCCTACCAATATTCCATGTATTTTTATAGCTTCTATTGCATAACAAGAGCAAGTTGGATAATAACGACAAACATTAGGTAGTAATGGCGAGATAAACAACCTATAAAACTGGATTAGAACAACCAAAACCAGAGTAAAATTTTTGGTAATAATCCTATATATTTTCATTATTTACTTTAAGTTTTTGAAAAACTTGTACCAACGCGTTTACTATATCAATAAATTTTATACTTAAAGAATCTTTCTTGGCAATAACAATTATATCAAACCCTTTAATTTGACAACTGGTGTATGCCTTCTTAAACGCCTCTTTTAATCTACGTCTTACCCTATTTCTTTGTACGGCAATACCTATTTTTTTAGTCACTATAAAACCTGTTCTGACAGTAGATGACAAAATTGCATTATCAATGTGAGGAGTGTTTGCTACAACGATTACAGCAATTTTTGTAAAAAATTTATTGCTAGATTTTTTAAGACGCAGAAAATCTGCATTTTTTCTAAGGCTAATTATAGACACAATATATTCTAAATCTTAGGCACAAAGACGTTTTCTGCCTTTAGTGCGACGATTATTAATCACATGCCTACCACCCACAGTAGACATACGAGAACGATAACCATGTCGACGCTTTCTAACAAGTTTACTTGGTTGGTAAGTTCTTTTCATTCAATTTCTCCGAATAGCAATTCTTAACTTGAAACAATCAATGACAGGTTTATACTAAATAAATATGCGGCGGTCAATAAATAAGATTTTTATGGTTAACAAATTATTGTGTAATTTTTTATTATCGCTATTAATATTAACAAATGCAGCCTTTGCTGTAGAACTAGCGATTTTAGATCAATTATCGTCACATAAAGTAATTAAGCATTCAATTGGTCTATTTAAAGATGTTTGGCAATATGAAATTGCTAGAATTGATAGTAAGAGTATTAATACAGCTAATGTTATAATTAGTACGCTGCTAATGATTATTGGCATTAAGTTAGCTAAGCGTTTAAGCATTACCATTCGCAAAAGAATGCTTGGCCTCTTTCGTCTTGACTCTAATGCATCTAGCGCAATAGAAAGATTTATTTATTATATTCTCGTTGTACTAATCACACTCACTGCTTTGGACGTTTCTAATATACCTCTTTCTGGGCTCACTTTTATTGGTGGTGCTCTAGCGATTGGTATTGGTTTTGGCAGTCAAAATGTACTGAATAATTTTATCAGCGGCATAATCATCATGATCGAAAACCCTATTAGGGTAGGCGATGTCATTGAAATAGATAGTAAAATTGCAGTTGTGATAAATGTTGGTGCAAGATGTGTGCACCTTAAAACTTATGATAATATCGATTTATTAATACCAAATAGCACCATAATTCAAAGCAGTATCACTAACTGGACATTAGAAGATAATGTTATTCGTGTCACTTCAACATATTTTATCGATGGAGATTGCTCGCCACAGCTTACTTCGGAATTATTAAAACAGGCCTTGAATGAGGATAAACATATTGTTAAGAGCTACCCGATTTTAGTATGTTTAGATAAGTTCGATCCATATGGAATAAAATTTGATATATATTTCTTTATCAACATTAGAAATTTAGTAGATCGCAAACAAATCATCAACAATCTAAATATGACTGTACATAAATTACTTACAACCAACGATATTAGATTTTCATATTATAGTGGTTATGCTCGTTAAAATAAAAGTAATCCATACCACGAACAACTGTTAATAGTGCATTTATAGCGTTACTAAATAGTAAGTTTTTTCGGTCTGATACCTCTTAACAAGGCGGCATATATATTAGGATTAAAAGCTGTATTAATGCTTTAGAATAGCAAAAACAATACGCAGTAACTTACCGACACATAGAAACTCCAATAGTAATCATGACATGTCTTCCATTGCATTTTAGTTTTTCTGCAAAAGATCTTAAGTTGTAGGATCATGATTCTTAGCAATTACAGCAGGAAAATATACGGCCTTTCTTAACTTAACAGAACTAAGTTTTGATAGTCTTGTCAATACCTGGAGTGATTTGTGAATTTTGAAGTTGTTGGTTAATTTCTGAATTGTCTTGTAGTGAATGTTGATAGATTTTTCTATCTTTTTAATCTGTTGCTGTAAATTTTTGCTCAACTGTTTCTAAGTTTTGCACACTGAGTTTGCTAATAAATCCTCATTTCAGTTTTGGTTCTTGTAAGTTTACTACCTGAAAAAGCTTTAGTACATGTAGAAGGAGAAATGTCATTTTTTTTAACAATACGCTGTTGTAATTGTGATAAAAAATGCTACAATCCACAGACTGTACTAATGAGTTAACCGGTATATTAATGAGAACAGAGTCTAGATTAAGTGATGTTGCCTCATCTACTCTTTGTTTTGTTTTACTTGTTCATTTACCAATTGCGTACATTAGATTCTCCTTAAGTAGTAAATTTATTCCGATACTAGATTCTTCAATTAATGCTTTAATAGAATTGACTAGTGTTACGTTACTCACTTTTATGCTGTTTTATATTTTACGACTTTCTAAATGTATTTATGTCTGGTTTATGCCTCTTTTGTTTAGCATAGGAATGGCTTCTACCTACTATATATTAAATTTTGGTAAGCATTTTGACATTGGAGTGTTGCAAGATATTTTATCGGTAGAGTGGGATTTAACCCAAGATTATTTTTCCTATAAGTTGATTATATTCGTGTGTATAGGTGTTTTGATAGGCATATCAGTATCTAGATTGAGCCTAGAATTATCTAAAACTGTAACGATATCACTTATATCTCTATGTGTACTTGTGGTTAGCTTAGATGGCATAAGAAATGGATTTTATACTAGTAGAATAGCTTCACAAGCATATATGCCATTTTCTGTAATATATAGCGTAGAGTTATACTTGAAAAAATACGGACCGTTTAAGCGACAAGTCAACAAAAAAATTGATATTAGCCAAAAATATCAATTTAACTTTGAGCAAAGCAAACAACAAGAACCATTGGTAATTGTCATGATGATTGGAGAATCCATGCGAGGAGATAAATTCGCGATCAATGGTAAGAGTCAGTATGATAACGCTCCTAATTTGTTGCAGATAGAAAATTTATATTCTTTTCAAGATGCAAGATCAAGCGCTACTTCTACTAAAATCTCCTTACCATATATGTTAACAAGAGCAAATCCGCCAAATTTTGAGCAGTCAACTACTGAAATGGGTATAATTTCGGTGTTCAAACATTTAGGGTTCAAAACCGCTTGGATTGGGGCTCAAGGACTCTTCAATTCTATCGATTCAGCTTACGGCTCATTGGCATTAGAAGCTGATGAAGTAATCATAGAATCTGATCTTCGACGCAATTCAAGTCAAAAAAACGTTTATGATAGTTATTTATTGCCGCATTTAGATGAATTTTTACGACAAAACAAGGGAAGGAATTTATTTATTGTGTTGCATATGATAGGAAGTCACTGGCATTTCAAAGCAAGATACCCTGCTGAATTTGCAAAATTTCAGCCAGAATGTTTAGCGTACTCGCCAAGAGAATGTACCAAGCAAGAATTAGAAAATTCTTATAGTAATACGTTATTTTTTAGCGATTACACAATATCACAAGTTATTAAGCGATTGGAAGCTCGCAATTCTTTCTTGATGTTTGCTTCTGATCATGGTTATTCTTTATTGGAATCAGAATTATTTGGTAACGCATATGAAGGCCCACTTTACATCAAAGAACAATATAATATTGCCATGTTTGCTTACGCTTCAAAGATTTTTCTCCAAAATTATGGCGAAAATTACAATAATTTAAGAACATCGCAAATCGCAGTATCACATAATCATTTATTTCATTCGCTACTTGGTTGCGTGAACGTTATATCAAGCGCTATCGATTCTAAACTGAATTTATGCAATGCGAATACAAAGCATTCTCGCTAATTCATACCAATTGACTGAGTTGCACTACAAAACTATATAATTTACAGTAACCATAGTAAAGACTAGGGAGATGTTGTGCGCATTACAATTTCTTTGTCAGCTTCTTCTACTCGCAATGAGAGTATTACAAGCAAAATATTACAGGGCGCTATAGCTTTGGCTATTTTAATTTATCAATTAGCACAAAAATTACAAGCTGAAAAAATATATGGATATTTTTATAAATAAATCATAACATTAAATTCACAAGTGGAGTAACTACTGATATAAGTGAATTTATTATGCTAAAAAGAAGTTTACCCAATATTTTAACAATATCTCGCATTGTAGTAATACCATTTGTATTGATCGCTATGTGTTTTGACCAAAGTGTTTTCGGTCATCGGCTTGCTGCGGGCTTATTCTTGTTTGCATGTATTACTGATTTTTTAGATGGTTATTTGGCAAGAGCCTGGTCTATACAAACAAAATTAGGACAGTTTTTAGATCCTATAGCTGATAAATTATTGGTTGGTTCGGTAATGTTGGTATTGGTACATTTTGACCGAGCAGACTTATTCCCAGCTATTGCAATAATTTGCCGAGAAATTTTAGTGTCTGGATTACGTGAAGTATTAGCCGAAATAAGAGTAAGTGTACCTGTGAGTGAGTTGGCTAAAGTAAAGACTTTTTTGCAAATGACAGCAATTTTTATTTTAGTGTTAGGTAATGAGGGTGTGGCTAATTTAACTTATATCAGTTTTATAGGCAGTATGACTCTATGGCTCGCTGCAATATTGACAGTAGTGACAGGTTACGCTTATCTTAAAGCTGGTATTATGCATTTAACTAATTAAGAATATTGTAGATAGTTATGGACCGTATTGTTATCACTGGAGGGAAGCCTCTATATGGCTCGATTGTTATTAGTGGCGCCAAAAATGCTGCTTTGCCCCTTATGGCGGCGTCAATTTTAACTAAAGACACAATTGTTTTGGCTAATATTCCTCATCTAGCAGACGTTCTAACCATGTCGCATTTACTTATAAATCATGGGGTAAAACTTAGTATAGATGGAGTCAATACTCGCCAACATCCAACTGGTCGCGTAATCTTGTTGAATGGAGAAAGTATAAAAAATTTTGAAGCTCCTTATGACATTGTGCGTAAAATGAGAGCTTCTGTTTTGGTTTTAGGTCCATTATTAGCACGTTATGGTTATGCGCGCGTTTCTCTTCCTGGTGGCTGCGCTATAGGAGCCAGGCCAATTGATCTGCATCTAAGTGCCTTAGAAAAAATGGGTGCAAAAATTATTTTAGAAAGCGGTTATATTGAAGCCAAGGTTGATAATCGTTTAAAAGGTGCTGAAATATATTTTAATTTCGTATCAGTTGGCGCTACTGAAAATATCTTGATGGCATCAACCTTGGCAGAAGGTAAAACTGTGCTATATAATGCAGCTTGCGAACCAGAAATTACAGATTTAGCTAAATTACTCAATGCTATGGGTGCTAAAATTTCAGGTATTGGTTCTAGTACTTTGGAAATTGAAGGCGTGGAACAGCTTGCAGGAGCATACCATGTAGTGATTCCTGACCGTATAGAAGTCGGAACTTATGCGGCAGCTGCAGTGATTACTGGTGGAGAATTGGTGTTAGAGAATATTGATTATAGTATTTGTCATAATATTATGGATAAACTGGCTAACATCGGGGCTAAGATTTTAGTTGGCGATAACAACATTACAATAAGTTGCCATGGGGATAGGAAAGCGATTGACCTAACTACTGGAGTGTTTCCAGGTTTTCCTACTGATATGCAAGCTCAATTTATGAGCATATTATCATTAGCAAAAGGCACTTCTGTTATTACGGAAAATATTTTTGAAAATCGATTTATGCATGTGCCAGAATTAAAAAGAATGGGCGCCAGAATTTCGTTAGCTGGCAATAACGCAACAATTCGAGGGGTTGACTGGCTAAAAGGTGCAGAAGTTATGGCTACAGACTTAAGGGCTTCAGTTTCTTTAATATTGGCTGGATTGGCTGCTAAAGAAGAGACAATAATAAATCGAGTGTACCATCTTGACCGTGGATATGAGCGCATTGAACAAAAACTTAGTCAGTGTGGTGCTGATATTAAAAGAATATACTAGTCACTATTTACAGTATCAATTACATATTCAAACTGTAACAACTGGTATCATGCTCGTGATCAACGATGTTGATATTAGCGAATTACTCATTTGAGTATGATACCGTCTCTCTAACACAAGCAACTATTTAATTATTGAGTGATAAAGTGATTGCAAAACATGGAGCAAAATTTAGAAAAAATATCAACAAAAAAACTAAAAGTAGTGTGATTACGTTCTGATGCAAAATAAACCCACCATTATGAGTGCGGCAAAGAGAAAAGAATTTTATATGACACTATTCTGTTATTTTCTAAGCTTTCTCTTAAACTCCTGATGACTTTTAAATGTTGTTTGTAGTGTATATAACATTAGAAGATATAGAATATATCTCACTTGTAAAAATGCGATTCACCTAAGAGTGTAACTTGTGTTTGTATCATAAATATATTTCAGCTTTACAACAAATTGCCGCAATAAAGAAATATTATAATTATCTTGCATACATTTAGATTTTCTACTCTTCCTATCACAACAGCCTGCAATAAATTAGCTGACACCTATCGTAAAATAATTCGTAAGAATAGTGAGGTCTGTATATACCTACAGTTAAGAAGTTGATAAAAAAAATATTTTTATTGCCGGATGAAGAAGTGAATTTAGATTTATTTTACTACAAATAAATCTGCGCTCTAAGTCCTATCACTAAGGCGTTTTTTATGCCAGGAGTAGCTCCTGGATTAAAGATATACTGCACATCTGGTTGCAACGTTAGCCACGGAGTCACAAAGTCCTGGTAGGTAAGCTCAATACCATACTCAGATTTCAGCGTTGAAATGCTATCTATTTGCTTTGATAGCCTAAATGTATTACTGTTAATTGCTTGCTGAAAGGCTATGCCAGCAATTCCCTTTTCTCTTGAGGGAATAATACCTTGGAAATTAATTCCACATGTCCAAGCATAATTAAATCTAGTAGTATTACCATCTGCACTTCCTATTCTTAAGAAGTTAGTTATTATTTGATTGTGATTCTTGGGATTTTTAAATAATTCTTTTTCCAATAAACCATAAATACCATAATTTCTCTTAAATTTTTTGGTATTTATTAAATCAGAAAATTTTTTAGTATACATCCAAGCACCAAAAGAAAATTTATCGTTAGTAGTAGGAGTAATACCAGTTTCTACTATCAGTAATGCTCCACTACCTCTATAAAAATGATAATGTGATTTTTTTTGATTCTTAGGTATGTTCGGTATAGCATCCATTAATACCAACTGAACATAAGAAGTATTTGTGGGTAGTATTTTTACTCTCGTTGCTAGAGCATTAGAGGTATAAAGATTTGAGCTATTTCCGTAAGTATTAGATAACTCTGAACCTATTCCAAAAGCTGAGTTGATAAATAAGCCACTTGCACCTGTAGAATAAAATTCATCTTTAAAATCATAAAGACCAGCCAAAATTGATAATTTGTTGTTTAAAAAATTTTGTTGAAGCCAAGCTTCATCTATATTGGTCAGGTCGTAAGTTGATTCGTTATTATCAATTCCTTGGATTGCCCCTACAAATTGTTCATTTGGATGTCCAAAATTGTTACGATAAATATAAAGTTTGCCGCTATTACCATCAATCCCAAATAATTTATTGCCATCAAAATTAGCAGTAAAATTTATTTCATCTACTAACTTACTACCAGACTTAGTGCCGCCAGATGTATTGCTTATTGAATCTAAAACATAATTTAAATCAATATCTACGCCTCTTTTATGGAGATTAGTTCTGCTTGTATTCCAATCACCAGTAAGTGTGCTATTAGCAAAATCTTTTATCTCGTCAGCTTGAGCTAAGTATAAACATGGAAATAAGGCAAAAAAAAATACTATTTTCATATTCATTTTGCTTGATTATACAATGTAAATACTTGCTTATTGCTGTCATAAATAAATAACTCACCGTATTTTCCCCACATTATAACGGCATGCATTGTATCTTTTACTGTTTCGCAATTAAGATCTTGTTTCAATTCCTTGCTGATTCTTTTATAAGACACGGACTTGCCATCATCTAGTAACGCTCTTCTTATATGGCTTGCTAGTGGTACATATTGAATTAAGTGACGTCCAAAAATCTTTTTTCGTTCTTCAGCATTACCCTCGAGATAGACGCGGCCAGATGAAGTCATATGAATACTACCGTCTGTTAGTTCGGCAAATTTCATTATTTGGAGTGCTGCGATTAATGGAAACAAACCATCCATTGATAAATTGAGTCGCAAAGCAAGATGCGTCAATTTCACACGACCGTTATATGGCTTGGCAACTAATTTATCCATTAATCCTTCCATGTATATTGGCTCAATATTTGGTATCACTCTACTATCTGCATGCATGTTAGTTTGTAAATGACGAGTTACTAGATCATAAATACTGTCGACAATTTTACGAAATTCTATACTAAGACGATCTCTTGGATGTTTTAAGTCGATAGGTATTTCTGCAATTATTTTTCCAGGATGTGATGAAAGCACCATAATACGATCACAAAGCAAAACTGCTTCTTCAATGTTGTGAGTAACGATTAAAATTGATTTTAATGAGGTTGCTTTCTCTGTCCATAAATCTAATAAATCAGTTTTAAGTACCTCGCCTGTGAGCACGTCTAGCGCAGAAAAAGGCTCATCCATCAATAAAATCTCTGGACTTACTACTAGTGCGCGCGCAATACCTACCCTTTGTCTCATTCCTCCAGATAAATCTTTAGGATAATTGTTTTCAAAGCCATCCAAACCTATCAAATTTATAGCCCTTGAACATCTCTCTGTAATGTCTGCTTGCAAAATATGACGTGCTTTTAGTCCTATGCCAATATTTTCTATCACTGTTAGCCAAGGAAACAGTGCAAAATTTTGAAAAACCATAGCAATTCTAGCATCTGGAGTTATAATTGGCTGATCATAGCAAGTTACCATACCACTTGTCGGAGTTATTAAAGCAGAAACAATACGTAGTATAGTTGATTTTCCTGATCCTGATTTACCAAGTAAGCCCACGATTTCTTTTTCAAATAAGCTAAAATTGATATCTTCAAGTACAACAAATGAATTACCATCTGGATTTTTGTATGTTTGCTTTACTTTGCTAAGCGTTAAAAGAGGTGTATTTTTCATATGTATAATTGTTATAATATGTTATTATTCTAACTTTGCTTTTTCTGCTGCAAAATTATACAGTGGTCGCCATACTAAGTTATTAAGCGTTATAACGTATAATGACATTATGCCTATGCCAATAGCTACTCGCGGAAGGTCACTACTTAAAGTTGCTTGCGTTATATACGCACCAAGACCTTGAGCCGCAATATGGTAATGCCCCCAAGATACAACTTCAGCAATAATGCTAGCATTCCAGGCCCCACCTGCTGCAGTAATGCCTCCAGTTACAATGTAAGGTAATATTCCTGGTAGTATCACTTTTTGCCACCACAATTTGCCTTTGATATGAAGCATATTTGAAGCATGTAGCAAATCTACAGAAAATGCATTGGTGCCAGCAATGACATTAAATAAGATATACCATTGAGTTCCAAGAATCATAAGTGGGCTAAGCCATATATTAGCGTTTAGATGGTATCTGATAATCAAAATTACTGCTAAAGGAAAAACTAAATTAGCAGGAAAAGCAGCAAGAAACTGAGCTATCGGCTCAATTTTTTTGGCCAACTCAGGACGAAGCCCTATATACACTCCAATTGGTACCCAAACTAATGCTGATAATGTAATCATAACCACAACTCTTAATAGAGTATAAAAACCTAGCTTTATAACAGTAAAAAACTCAACCCAACTAATTGTAGAATGAATATGGATTAAACTTAAACTGACACCATAAATGATGCAAACCAAGAATAAGACTTGCCACAAAGATTTGAATTTGGTGAGTAGAGTGATATTATCATATAATTTTAATAAATGATTGCTGATACTAAAATAACAATGCATGTATATAAAAAGAAAACTTGTAACATTATTTGCTAATTTTGCAGTTTGTTTCAGAAATTTTATAAATATTTTGCTAATTTTTGAATGGCACAATAGATCAAATATGAATGATTTAGTAATTGGTGTGTTTTCATTAACTGCAGGATGAAACTTATAACTCCACGCAAGTAATGGTCTAAAAAATAGAAAATCATACAAAAAAATTACTAGTAGCATACATAATATTGCATACCCCATCGCTGGCAAATTACGCTGATTTATGGCCTGAGCTATGTAAGATCCAACTCCAGGTAACATAACTACATTTTGTTTCACGGTAATGGTTTCGGTAGCAACTAACAAAAACCAGCTGCCAGACATAGACATCATTCCATTCCAAATCAATCCAGGTATGGCAAAAGGAAATTCTAAAATAAAAAATCTTTTAAATGAAGACACTCTAAATACAGCGCAGGTTTCGTGCAAATCTTCAGGTATAGTTTTTAAAGATTGATAAAAACTAAATGTTACATTTGGAACTTGGTTGGTAAAAACTGCAAAAATAGCAGCACACTCTAGTCCCATGCTGCTTCCAGGAAATAATGCCAAAAAAGCTGTGACAGTAAATGATAAATAACCAAGCACCGGAACTGACTGAAATACATCAAGTAATGGGATTAATATTTTTTCAGCTGTTTGATTTTTAGCAGCGATGACTCCGTAACCAATGGCAAATATCAGTGTGAATATCATCGCACAAAACATTCTTAATGTTGTACGCATTGCGTATTGAGGTAAATCAGTAGGAGATGTGGATATAACCAAATTTTCGATGACTCCTATTGGTAGTCTCATTTGACTAACGCCTTTTACTACCACAATAAAAATACCTAGTATGATAGCAATTAAGATAAGATCTTTAAAAGCAAAGTTATATTTAGTTTTTGTAATAAGCTGTTGATTATAAGTCTGCATCATTTTGTTTCTAATAAGAATGTAGCGATGTATAGTCTAGCTTTCAATGAAATTACTTGTCAAACAAAAATCAAATCATCTAAGCGACAATTGGATAATATTTATAAAGGCCATTTTTTCATTATCTCTCATAAAACCCAGAGTGTAAACTTGAAAATGTAGAAGATCCTCAATCTTCATGATGTAATGCAAGAAGTACATAAAAAAAGAAATTAGAAACAAAACCGCTACTATGCATATCATTGGCGTTTGAAATGTAGTATAGGTATAAAGTATTCAACTAGTAAGAAAATATACTAACTGATCCTATTATGATATATCGGTCTAAGTCATAACTCTGTTTTAAATACTATAAACGTACTATACACGAAATTCCTTGATTTTATTTGTAGATTGGTGATTCAGGATTAGCTTGATGGTTTTTTCTGATCATCAACAACTCTCTAGGTATCAAATTGACATACAGTAAGTCATAACAGCGCTAACTTAAGCAAAGGTAAAAAAAGATGTCAAAAAAATCTCCAATAAATCTAAAGACCTACACTAGATTAATAGAAACCACAACTGATGTATCACTACTAAGATTGTCATTACTAAATCCTACCAAATTACTTACATGTAAAGTGCTACAGTACATTATTTAATGAGTTATAAAATTCTACAGCCCTTGTTGCAACTCTAACTCTACTAAAATCAAATGATTTCATAAACAAACCTGAAAGCGACTTAGCTCGGGACAATGCAACATAACCTTGTCCGTACTCAAATAACCTGCCTAGGTCGCATAAGATTGCGTCAATGGTCATTCCTTGAGATTTATGCACAGTGATTGACCAAGCATGAATCAGCGGTAATTGTCTGATTGAGGCTTTTGTTTCTTGTTGCAAGCTTAAAGGGTTAAATTCTACATATTTCCATTCAGCTGACTGTATTTTAATGATAATTTTATTTTCAAACTCAACAATAGGCGTGTTTCGAATAGTAAAATCTAGAACTACACCAATTGAGCCATTAATAACTCCGTTTTTAATATAAGTATTACGAATCATCATCACTTGTGCTCCTACTTTTAGATCAAGCTTCACTGGTGCTAAACAGTATTTTTGTAAAAAAGCAATCTTGTCAGGCGATCCATTGCATTGTTGTTCAAAACTGATTGTTTTATTGAGAATAGACTCAAGCTCAATTTTATTAGCTTGTTCAGCTAAAGTGTTATGAGTAGTGAGTATAGTTGGCTTTATTAACAATGAACTGCAATCTAAATTCATTCGTGAATTTAGAATGAAAACATCTTCTTCAGTTAATTTACCTAAACGCAAATGATCCAGTAAGGTAATAAATTTTTGCTCTTGTTGACGATATACCTGACGTAAAAAACAAGTTTTAATTTGTAAATCTTGCCACACACTGGATTCAAAGCAAAATTTATTGCTCTCGTTACCTCGATGAATAGGTGGTAATTGCAAAAAATCACCTAGCAATACTAACTGAATACCGCCAAAAGGTACATTGGCTTTGCGCACGTAACGCAGAACATAATCAAGTAATTCGAAAACATCAGCTGCGATCATCGAGATCTCGTCGATTGCCAAAATCTTGGCTTGCTGCATTTGTTTGCGTTGCTTGCTACCACGAAATGAATTGATGTAATCTAAAATTCGCTCTCGAGGTTGGTCTCCTGTACCAATACCGGCCCAAGAATGCATAGTCACTCCACCTATTTGTACAGCGGCAATACCTGTGCTTGCAGTCAGTGCAAAGCCATATGGATCGTAAATTTGCTTTATTAACTTCAATAAATATGATTTGCCAGTCCCTGCACAACCAGTAATAAAAACATTGTGTCCAGCGGCGATCAATGCCAGAATATCACGCTTTTCCTGTGGTATATCAAGAAAGTCCTCTTTGCTAAGCCCATCCTCTTCATAAATCTCTTCTTCAAGTTCAAAACTACTCATTGTATTTTTTGGCCAACTGAGAATACAAACCAGCAGAATTAATTAATTTATTATGAGTTCCAATTTCAACAATTTCACCATTATCAAGTACCATAATTTGATCTGCATCCATAATCGTTGTTAGTCGATGGGCTATAATAACCGAAGTACGCCCTACCATAAATCTAGCTAGAGCTTTTTGTACCAAAGCTTCACTCTTACTATCCAGACTGTTAGTTGCTTCATCTAATAATAAAATTTTAGGATTCTTAAGTATTGCTCTTGCAATCGATATGCGCTGCCTCTGTCCACCAGACAAACGTACTCCTTTCTCCCCTAAAAAACTATCTAAACCTTGAGGCAAACTTAATAAAAAATCATAAATTTCAGCTAACTTTGCTGCAGCAATAACTTGTTTACAACTCGAGTTAGGATTTCCATATAGAATATTTTCGTAAGCTGAAGACGAAAAAATCACTGGCTCCTGAGTAACCAAAGCGATATGAGAACGTAAATTACTTAAGGAGAGATCTCTAATATCCATGTTATCAATTAAAATCTTACCCTTATTATGATTATAAAATCTTAGTAATAACTGAAAAATTGTTGATTTACCAGCCCCTGACTGACCAACAATCGCCACTTTTGCCCCAGTTTTAATTACAAACGACAACTTATTAAACACCATAATTTCTGACCTAGAGGGATAACTAAAGTCTACTCCAATGAATTGAATGGTACAATTAGATTTAGCTGGCAAAAATTTTATTAACTTAGCCTCATTCGCACTGTTTTCAACAAAAAGTAGCATGCAAATACGATCAGCAGCTCCTGCTGCTTTATTTAGATCGGTTATAACCTCGCCTAATCCTCCAATAGAACTTGCTACTATAATCGCATAAAATACAAAAGATGCTAGGTTACCTGAGCTGATATTACCTGTAATTACGCTCATTCCACCAAGCCATAACACATA
This sequence comes from Rickettsia typhi, assembly GCA_945905715.1. Classification (GTDB taxonomy): domain Bacteria; phylum Pseudomonadota; class Alphaproteobacteria; order Rickettsiales; family JABSSG01; genus JAGVLN01. Next base: position 6,072 of record CAMDPW010000010.1, on the reverse strand, counting down.
TAGCACTGCTGCAGTAATAGTAAAAATCACTAACCCCACTAGCAATGAGCGCAATTTAATTCGTGACAGGGCGGTAGCCAAGGAGTTATTAGCGATCATGGCAAAGCGATTAATTTCATAACCTTCCCTCACATAACTTTGGACGGTTTCAATATCGTCAAGAGTTTCTTCGAGATGAGCACTAATCAAACTCACTTTTTCCTGTGCAGATTTTGACAACGCTCTTACTTTCTTACCAATAACAATAATAGGAATAATTACTAAAGGTAAAATCATCATCACATACAAGGTTAACTGAAGACTAGTAATTAACATCATTATCATTCCACCTATAGTCATAATCGTATTACGCATAAAAAATGAAAAAACATTGGCAGTAATACTATGGATAAGCGTGGTGTCATTGGTAAGTCTTGAGATAATATCGCTAGTTTTTTGCAATTCATAAAAACTTGGCGTAAGATAAATAAGTTTTTTATACACTTCTTGTCTGATATCATTAATTACTCTCTCACAAATACTTTCAATTAAATATGACCTAGAAAAACTCGCTACCGACAAAATTACAATGATTAATAATGCTATGGATACCCCTTGATTAAGTAAGGTAGTGTCATGTGTAGACAATCCATTATCAATCAATAAACGTATGGCGTACCCAATCGCCAAAACTGATAATGCCGAACAACACAACGCCATAAACATTAAAAATAAATTCAATTTATATGGTTTTAAAAATCTAGTTAAATAAAGAAGATTACTATTGTTATTCTTATAAGTGAGCATGGCCTATATTGCGTAATTTAGAGACAGCCTAAGATTATAATACCTAATACTACTTATCAACAAAGTTTTGATAAAAACTACTTAACATAGTAAGTGATTATGTGTGATATGAAGAATAAGAATTACTCTCAATTAATTGTTATATATGAAGAAAATATGGAAAATAGCCCATAAAGTTGCCTTAGCAGCTCAAGTATTTGTTAAAGAGCATGGGTTTAATTGTACAAGCTATGCTCCAGATCTAGCTTGCCCCTTTATATAGATAGGCTTTTATACATGAAGAGATCGAGTCCAGTTGTCGATGCTCCAATACATGCTATAAATACCGCAATTGGAAAGAGGAGATGATGTTGCTATGCCAAATCTTATTAGTATTGAATTCATAATCAAAGTAATAGGCATTAATAGATGTAAAATTAGCTAAATACTTGCCTAGAACATGCTATTTTCTATCATAATAAGCTTACTACCCCCTCTCTTTAGTGCTATATGAAATTGTCAGAGATGTATTATAAAACTATAGAAGACCACAATTTTTTAGTACAAATTCTGGGGATTTTAGTATAAAAGAGTATTTTTATAAAAAAACCCTAGATTACTAAAAATATATTTGCTATAAGTTTTGAGTCTTGCTATTGTTCCCCGGTAGCTCAGTGGTAGAGCAAGCGGCTGTTAACCGCTTGGTCGCTGGTTCGAATCCGGCCCGGGGAGCCAGAGTTTGCAAAAATCTCACTTTTTGACATATCAGGAGTAATTCTGCTCTTGATCGCTATCTTCGAAGAAACAATCATATCAAAGAGTTGCTTAAGTGTTGGTATTAAATTTTTTCCGTCCCAGATCGGGTCCGATGTTACAAAATTCAAAAGTCGTAGTTTTTCTACTGCATCTTGCTGAGCAAACAGGCTATGGGCGTTTTGCGCAAGTTCGAGTAAAGCGATCCACTCATTTATATAGCTATAATTTGTATTTTTATGCTGATCAATCTACCTGAAAATATTTGATTGTTCATTCTTCTGCTCTCGTGATTTATCTTCAAAGAATTCATTAGTTATATTCCCATCTAGCTTATCAGCATACATTGCTTACAGCCTAGAACTCAATTTATTAAATTGAGTTTGCAAATGAAGCACTGCTTCCTCGTAATACTTATACTTATCTTCATTGCTTATCTTTTAAGGCATGAATAATCATTTGCAATATTTCCTGATCAAACTGTAATGTTTGTAGTATTTGAGCAAATTTTTCTTCTATTATGCTTTCTTTTACATATGGTTTTGCATGCTCTTTTTTTGGGACCAGAGGGTCGGGAGTTCGAATCTCTCTGCCCCGACCATCAAAATCAAGGCTTCGGCATTTTCTTGATTCCTCTCATAAAATTAAAAGTCACCAATAAGTCACCAGGAAATTTAGGATTTATGTTAAAAATGGGGGCAAGTTGGTCTGCCATATATCCCTGCTTCAGAGCGAAAGAGTATTTATCCCAAACTCATACCATTTGTCTTTTTCTTTTGTTACCTCATATTCCAGAATCTTAGCAACGGAGTTGTCTTTATTGAAAGTCAGAACCAAAGGCTTTGACTTGAGCAATTCTTTAGGCTTACAAAAATGGTAGGATGCTATGATTATTTCATCATTTTTTTGACAATTTCTTGCTGCGGCTCCGTTTAATATGCAAGCTTTTGACCCAGCTTCACCGTAAATCACATAAGTAGAAAATCTGGCACCATTGTTTTTATTCCAAATTTCTACAAACTCAAGCGGGTAAATATTTGCCATCTCACAATAAACTGGATCAAGTGTAATTGAGCCTTGGTAATCCAGATTGGCATCAGTTACAAATATACCATGCAGCTTAGATCTAAGGGCTTTTATCATTGCTATTTACCTAGGTTCATATAATGCAATCTGTTTAAACCTTTAAGGGCGAGCTCAGGAATAATTATATCAAATAGTTTTTCCGACTTGTAAAGCTCACTTAAACCACCGGTGCCAATTACTTTATATGATTTTTCGGTAAAAGCATGCCCAGATAGATAAGTAATTATTTCTTTTATTGCCCCAAGATGCCCATAGAATAATCCGATTTGAATATTTTCTTTAGTAGCTCTACCTAGCCCTGATGGCGGTTTTATTATCTCTACTGCAGATAATTTTGCCGTATTTGCATGAAGTGCTTTAGCTGAGGTTTTTAATCCAGCTAAAATAGCGCCACCAAGATATTCTTTTTCTTTAGTAATAGCACAAACAGTAGTGGCTGTGCCCATATCTACTATTATTAAATTTTGGTTTGGATATAAATCAACCGCGCCAATAGCAGTTGCGATGCGATCCGCCCCTATCTCTGCTGGGTTTTTATATTTTACTTTAAGCCCAGTTTTAGCTCCCATATTTAAGAATAGAGGATCAATTTTGAAATATTTTATGCAGGCTGAACGCACTGAATAATCTAATTCAGGAACAACAGAGCAAATAATAATCTGTTTGATAGATTTACAATTAATTTCATTTTCAATTAGAATGTTTTTAACAAAAATACCAAATTGATCAGAACTTGTGCCTTCTTTACTATTATAACGAAATTGTAGAATTAATTTATCATTATCAAATACCCCAAAATGAATCAGAGTATTTCCAACATCTATACATAATATCATTTTAAACCTTTATATTATCGATTAATCTTACGCCACCAATCTTAACCGCTCCGTAGCGCCTTGTTCCGGAATGCTTAATATAATCAACTTCACACCCAGCATCTTTTAGCTTTCGCGCTATTTCATTTTCAGCATATTTAGATGAAAGTAATCTAGAAAAAAAGGCAGCTTTTGCTAAATCTTCCAAACTTAACCGGCTATTTCTTGAACTTAATGGCAAACCATCTTCATTACGAATGGTAGTGCAGGCAATAATTTCTGTATCGAGCAAAAAAGCTTCTGCCATGTTTTTCACTAAAGTTAGCTGCTGGTAATCTTTCTCACCAAAATAAGATTTATCCGGTTTGGTAAGTAAAAGTAACTTTAGAACAATTGTTAACATACCAGTAAAATGACCAGGTCTAAATTTACCTTCCATAGATTGGCTATAAAAAGAGTTTTCGGTTATTCTAAAATTATACCCATCAGGGTAAAGTTCTTGTTCATTAAAATGCAGCAGGTAATCAACCCTCAACTTACTTGCGAGCGTTATATCAGCCTCTAACGTCTGAGGATAATTAGCAAGATCCTCTTTATTATTAAATTGAGCGGGATTAACAAAAATGCTCAAAACCGTAATATCATTCTCTAACACTGATTTTTCTATTAAACTAGCATGACCTTTATGTAGATTACCCATAGTAGGAACAAAACCTATAGATTGCGCAGGAATAGATTGCCTAATATTTTTCCACTCTTTAACTGTATTAATTACCTGCATTTTTACCCTCACCGTAACAATGTTCTTGAGAGGGGAAAACACCAGTTTCTACTTCCTGGCAATATCTATCAACCGCTTCTTTTATAGAACCGAATACATCAATATATTTCTTTAGGAATTTGGGGTTAAAATCTGGATTAGCGCCAATCAAATCTTGTAACACTAGCACCTGGCCCGAAGTTTTGGCGCCAGCTCCAATACCAATAGTTGGAATTGATAGATCGTTAGTTATTTGTTCGGCAAGTGTCGCCGGAATACATTCAAGCACAGTCGCAAAACACCCGAGTTCTTCTAATTTTTTAGCAGCATCAAGCAACTCTTTAGCCCCAGCCTCATTTTTGCCCTGCACGTAACTATTGCCAAACATATTGATCGATTGCGGTGTAAAACCTAGATGTCCCATAACTGGCACTCCAGAGGCAATTATATGGCTGATTAACAACTCATTACCAATAATACCTTCAAGCTTTATAGCACTTGCTCCGGCCTTCATAAATTTTTCTACAGCTTGCATCGACTCACTGAGAGATTTACGATAAGACATAAAAGGCAGATCTCCAATGACAAACTTATCACCTATTCCCCGCTTTACCGCCTGAATATGAATCTCAAGCATTGCAACTTCTGCAGGTAAAGTTGAGTTATGCCCATGCATTATTTGCGCAGCTGAATCACCTACCAATATACAATCAACATTGGTAGTGGCTAGAATTTTAGCAGTCCAATAATCATAACAAGTAACCATGGTGATAGGTTTACCTGCTTGTTTCATTTTATAAAAATCTTTAATATTCATTGCCTTGCTCCAAATAATTCTACAACTGCTTGATAAATAGGTAAGAATGCATCGTCTGATAATGCAGCCAAATTGCTATTAATAGTAGCTTGATCACCACGTATTAAAGGCCCGGTGAGCGCAGTTTTATGATCATGCATTAAATTATTACAGATTGATTCAAGGTAAAAAAAGGCAGCTTCTTTAGGTATGTTTAGCTTTTGTTCTAATTCGCTAAATAGTTTTGACCATAAAATAGAGCTAAAGTTACCACTCATCACACACAAGGCATGATAGTAGGGTTTTTGCTCTCTTTTTATTTTGTAATGGGGATTTTCAAGCATGGGAAAAATTTGTTTAAAATCAGCATTCTCATCAATTACGAAAGCCATTCTTTGATAAGTTTGATAATCATATAGTTCATCACCAAAACTCATTAGTGGATGCATACCTATAGCTTTATCAGTTATTAGGCTACCCGAACAATGTATAAGAATTTTAGATTTAATTACAGGATGTTGCTTAATAAAACTTTCAATAGCATCATCTTTTATTAACAGAAATATAACATCAGATTTATTGACGAATTCTGGCAAATCGGTAGCGCTATTATGCTTACGTGACCAAGAATTATAATGGACATTAGATGAAGAAAAGTAATGTGATAAGTGGCAACTGAGCCGGCCTGACCCAATAATGCCATAGTTCGGTATTTGTCTCATGGATCAAATCCTTATATGAATTATAATTGTAGTAATATTAGTAAATAGCATCTAAGCCAAAACTGGTCTCGAAGTGCTAATGTTGATAATTATATTTTAAATTGCTTATGTCAAATTATAAATATGACTTCTTTTGCCTAGCGTTTTTTCCGATTGACTTTATTTGAGCTTTTAAAAAATAGGATGATATCCTCAAATATCAGGTGGTTAACCTTGGCATCTATTGCTGATATGGCAAGAGTTTTCCGGACAAATTATTAAGCAGCTTTTTGTATTAGCTCATATTCTGTTGGTGATAAATAATCATTAGCAGAATGGATCCTAATACGATTATAAAATACTTCAATATATTCAAATATTACATGTCTGCCTTCC
>CAMDPW010000009.1 GCA_945905715.1 Rickettsia typhi | reverse complement strand
GGAAAATAACTTCGCTACTATTCTCTGCTTCATACCTGATTTTATCTGATCTATTACTCTCAATCTAAGATCGTTACTATATGCTTTTGTGGTCATGTGTTTTTGATTTTACTAATAACACATCGTAACATCTGATTTAAGTTAGTTTACTGTATATAAAAATTATCTTTCTCGTGTGCAGCAAAAAAAGTTAGCGCAAACCATATATTGTATTTTAGAGAACGCTCTTTTTTAAAGCGATTTCCCCCAGAAAGAGCCCATAGGTAGTTTGATAACTAACATAAAAGCATTAGGCTGATACTCCGATATAACTAGCAGTTATAGATAGCAGATTGCCAGAAATTATGGCCGGCAATCCCGACAGAGATAATCAATATATGGGGCAAACTTGCAGATTACCAGACTAACCCACAATGTTGTTTAGTAAATTAATGATAAAGAAAATAAAAGCCTGGAATGCATGAGGATACCGAGCTTACTAGGTGATACTTGTAGATTTAAGTATAGTATTGATTTTAAAAAAGCAATCGCCAGCCAAAACTATAACATTAAATCAGGTACGGTATTAGCTATAAAAATTAATCCAGACCTACTTTACCACTCAGTAGATAAGGTACTTTTAGGTAGCAGTACGTTATTATGTCGGTCATTAGGAGTCGATCGACTAAATGTGATGTTCAAAATTGTAGTCAATAGTTATTAGGAGGATATATCCCCTATCATGTTAAAGTATGTTAATACTAAATTATGTAAAATAATCATAATTCAACAAATATTTAATAACACTAGACCTCTTGCATAAAAAACTCTAGCTGCTAGAAGTAGTATAGCACCAAGCATCATGATCACTAAATAATGCTCTCATTAATTTATTGTTAATACTGTGACCTGGTTTATATGTTTCAAAATGACCAAGTATAGGCGCTCCAGCAAGATAGCTATCGCCAATGAAATCAAGCATTTTGTGGCGCACAAACTCATTTTGGTAGCGTAGACCTTCTTTATTAAGAATGTGGTCGTCTCTAATCACTACTACGTTATCTAATGATGCACCCTGTGCCAAACCCATTTTTTTTAGAGTTTCTTCTTCATGTGCAAAACCGAAAGTACGGGCTCGAGATACATCTGATTTAAAAGATTTGTCATTTTCGTTGAAAAGAAAATTTTGCTTGGAGATTGCTTGGTTAGAAAACTCAATTGCCATATTAACTGAAAAATGAGTAGCTGGAGTAATTATTGCATAAGAATCTTGATCATAAACTTTGATTTCTTTCAGTACTCTAACGTATTTTCTTGGTTGTGCTTGTTCTTTTATGCCAGCACATTCAAGTGCGAATATAAATGGTTCAGAGCTTCCATCCATTATTGGCGTTTCACGGCCATCGATTTCAATAATGATATTATCAATTTTACATCCCCAAAGCGCTGCCATTAAATGCTCAATTGTCGCAACTTCAACTTCAGATTCATTTTTTAAAGTAGTGCCAAGCATGGTATTTGATACTAAATTGTATTTAGCTTCGATACGATTATACCTGCTTTTAATATCGGTACGAACGAACTGTATACCAGTATTTTCTGAAGCCGGGTGCAAGTTAAGTGAGGCTGGTTTGCCAGAATGAACACCAACACCGAAACAACTGATAGTATTTTTTATTGTTTTCTGCATTTTTCTTTGTCCGAAATTAACTTTTTATATACCCTTATCCTATACAATCTCTATAGTGTCTGCAAATAACAGATTATTACTGATTATTACCGTTAAAAACATTGGAGATTACGGCACTTGAAAAATCAATATCCAATCACCATCTTAATAGTTAAATGGGTTATGTTAGGAGATTAAATATGAATTTAGATCATTTCACAGAAAAAACTAAAGATATTATTCAATCTGCGCAATCTTTTGCTGTAGCAAGTGACCATCAAAAATTTATGCCTGAGCATTTACTGAAAATAATGTTAGAGGATAGTGATAATTTCATTAGACAGCTAATTGAAAATTGTGGCGCCTCAGTTCAAGAGGTCGCTGATGAGGTCACTGCTCAGCTAGGTAGATTAACAGTTGTAAAAGGATCTGGTGCTGGACAAATATATTTATCTTCTGATCTAGCTAAGGCTTTTGAAGACGCAAAAAATCTAGCAAGTAAAACTGGTGATACGTATATCACTTTGGATCGAATATTACAAGCAATAGCCTTACATAATGAACCTTTAAAAAAGAGTGGTATTACTGCGGATAAATTACAACAAGCAATCAATCACATTCGCAAAGGAAAAAAAGCTGATAGTGTTAATGCCGAAAGTAACTACGAAGCTTTAAAAAAATACTCTAAAGACATAACAGAACTGGCTCGTAAGGGTAAAATTGATCCAGTGATTGGACGAGATGAAGAAATTCGCCGTACAATTCAAGTTTTATCAAGACGAATCAAAAACAACCCGGTGTTGATTGGTGAACCAGGAGTTGGTAAAACTGCAATTATTGAGGGTTTAGCTATCAGAATTACTAATGGAGACGTGCCAGACAATATGCGCGAATCGCGTGTTATCTCTCTAGATTTAGGAGGATTAGTTGCTGGCGCAAAATTTCGTGGAGAATTCGAGGAAAGGCTCAAAGCAGTAATAACGGAGATTGAAAATTCTAATGAAAAAATCATTCTATTTATTGATGAATTGCACATGTTAGTAGGCGTTGGTACAGCTGAAGGCAGTATGAATGCGTCAAATTTATTAAAACCAGCCTTAGCCAGAGGTGAACTGCATTGTGTCGGTGCAACAACTTTAGATGAATACCGTAAACATATTGAAAAAGATGCAGCTTTAGCTAGAAGATTTCAAGCTGTTTATGTGGGCGAACCGAGTGAAGAAGATAGTATTGCTATTTTACGCGGTATTAAAGAAAAATATGAATTACATCACGGTGTGAAGATTTCTGATAGCGCTATTATATCTGCGGTAACTTTATCTAAACGCTATATAACTGATAGGTTCTTGCCAGATAAGGCTATAGATTTAATTGACGAAGCAGCAAGTAGGTTGCACATGGAAGTGTTTAGTAAGCCTGAGAATATTGACGAACTTGATCGTAAGATTATGCAGTTCAAAATGGAGGAGTCAGCCCTAAAAAAAGAAAATGATAAGCATTCCAAGGAGAGACTAGAAAAGTTACAGAAAGCATTAGCTGTACTTGAAGAAAAATCATTACAATTAACCAGTAAATGGAGAACTGAAAAAGCAAAATTAGAGGAGCTACACAAATTACAAGCAAAACTTGAAGATGCCAGACATACTCTAGAGGTAGCAAGACGCAATGTAGATTTAGAAAAAGCAGGTGAACTTGCTTATGGTATTATCCCTTCTTTAGAAAAACAATTGCAAGAACAAGAAAACAATAAAACAAATGAATTGCTATTTAGACAAGTAGTTACCGAGAATGATATTGCTAGTATTATTTCTCGCTCAACAGGCGTTCCTGTTAATAAAATGCTTAGTGATGAAAAAGAAAAGCTGCTTAATATGGAAAATATATTGAGTAAATCAGTTATTGGTCAAAAAGATGCAATTAAAGCAGTAAGTGATGCACTTAGACGTTCGCGTGCTGGTATCCAAGATATGAACAGACCATCTGGTTCGTTCTTATTTGTGGGTCCTACTGGAGTTGGTAAAACAGAATTAGCCAAATCTTTGGCACAATTTATGTTTGATGATAAAAATTATATCACCAGAATTGACATGTCAGAGTATATGGAAAAACATGCTGTTTCTAGGTTGATTGGAGCTCCTCCAGGATATGTTGGTTATGAACAAGGCGGTTCATTAACTGAAGCTGTACGCAGAAGGTCTTACCAAGTAATATTATTTGATGAGATAGAAAAAGCTCATCCTGATGTATTTAATATTTTATTACAACTACTAGACGAAGGTAGACTAACTGATGGCCAAGGACGTACTGTAAATTTTAGAAATACTATTATTATTTTAACTTCCAATTCAGGCTCTGACTTGCTTATTACTAAGGGAGATGAAGGCAGAGATGAAGTAATGAAAATAGTAAAACGCTCATTTAAACCTGAATTTTTAAACAGACTTGATGAAGTTATTCTTTTTCATAAATTATCAGAGATAGATCTCAAAAGTATTGTTGATGTACAAATTGCTTATTTGACTAATCTATTACAAGCTAGAAAAATTAATATGGTATTAGATGAAAAAGCTAGAACTTGGTTTGCTGAAAATGGCTTTGATCCACATTATGGTGCACGTCCGTTAAAACGACTAATTCAACAAGAAATCCAGAATAAACTGGCTACCTTAATTTTATCTGGTAAGGCAAAAGAAGACGATACAGTACAGGTTTCAGCTACTGCCAGTGGCATTATACTTAAAGTTACTTCCAAATAGGCTATGACTGTGTGTGACGCATCTTGATTGAAGTGATTTGATTGTATTTTTTGCGCATAATTTTAAAAGAGATATCGTAGAAACTGAATTCTTGTCCGATGTCTGGAATGATTTCAGATTCATGCATGATTAATCCTGCTACTGTACTTGCATGTTCATCAGGCAGATTCCATTCTAGTTGGCGATTGATATCGCGAATAGTGGTAGCGCCTTCAACCAAATAAGCTCCATCAGCAGACCGTGTAATTAAAGTTCTAGATCTATCATGCTCGTCGTATATTTGACCTACTATCTCTTCCAATATATCTTCAAGAGTTACCAATCCTTGCAATGCGCCATATTCATCTATAACCAGAGCAAAATGAATTTTTCTTTTTCTGAAAGCTAGTAATTGCTCATTTAGAGTAGTTGATTCAGGTATAAACCAAGGAGCAATAGCGATGTCAAGCAAGTCTTTACTGTTGAGTTTTTTGTCTTTATATCTGCTAATAGCAAAAAGATCTTTGATATGGACGATACCGATGATATTTTCAGCATTATTTTGCCAAATAGGAAAGCGTGTATGTCCAGATTCCAATGCTATTTTCATTATCCTGGTAACTGGCAGACTGGCATTTATTGTGACCATGTTACTTCTGTGTGTCATAATTTCAGATACTTCGGTTTCACCTAAATCTAAAATACTATCTAGCATTTCTTTTTTATATTTAACGACTCCGCCTTGCATATGACTCAAGTGAATTGCGCCTCTTAAGATGTCTGTTTCTGAAATCATTGATTTTTTATTACCAAGCTTAACACCGATAGATTTAAATACATGCCTTACTACAAATAATACTGCGATCGTGATAGGAGTAAACACTTTAGAAGTGATTACTAAGATTGGTGCACAGGATAATGATATTTTGTCAGCATACTCAAAAGCATAGGTTTTAGGTAAAACTTCAGCAATGAATATAATTAATACTGTCATAATAGCTGTAGCAAATGGGATAGCTTCAATACCAAATAAATGCACAGCCACTGCTATGCCCAATCCAGATGCAATTGTATCAAGCGCTGTATTAGCAATCAATAACGTGCTGATTAACTTGTCTTTATCTTCACGCAGTAGCAATACAAGTTTAGCCCGATGATTACCTTCGAGGTTAAGTTTATGTATTACAGCTTGTGACACTGCGATAATAGCCGTTTCTGCAGCTGATAATATCGCCGAAAGAAACAAACAAACAAACGATAGTACTATGTATGTGGTAATGACTGAATTCATAATTTTATATGTAACACATTACAAGTGTAATAACTAAAATCTTAGTGTCAAGTAACATTATAGCGATATGCATATCTTGATGTTTGTTGCTTAAGATGCATTGGTACGTCTTGAATATTGTTGTAATTTGGAGATTATAATATTTACTACATGGTAATGCGTGAGTGTGTCGCTATCGACAATAATATTAGCTGCGCCATATGAAGGATAGCGATCATTCATGAGATTTTTTAGAATTTCTTCTTTATTACCTTGTTCAAGTATTGGTCTAGTATTTTTACGAGACACTCGCTCAAGCAAAGTCTCTAATGGCACCCTTAACCAAACTGATGTGCCTTTGTGCGCGATTGATTCTCGCACATCCTCACAGACAAATGATCCGCCACCAGTGGCGACAACGCTAACACCAAAATTTAACGCCTCATTGATAGCTTCTAATTCTTTTTGTCGAAAATATAGTTCTGATTGGTATTTAAAAATTTCCTGCAACGAGCAGCCAACCATTCTACTCACCATTTCATCGGTATCGATAAATGGTAAACTTAATTTTTTAGCCAAACGAAGACCGATGGTAGTTTTACCAGCGCCCATCATACCTACTAAGACAACTGGTTTATCAATGCCAATTTTGCCATATGAATTATAATGTTTATACATTTTTCTATTAAAAGTTCCTATATAACTTACTACATTACTATTTTAATGATATAAATTCTATATAAATCTTAGAACATATAACTCTCAAAATTTTGTTAATGTTTTACAAATTTTATTGGAGACCAAAAATGCTTATCAGCTTTAATCAAAATTTTGAAATGTTACCAGAAAATCTTATTGTTTTTGTCGATAATAATTATACAGTTACAGAAGAAATTCATTTTATTAAGCAAAAATATGACATTAACTTAGCTGCTCTTCTTAAGAATTGCAATTTTGAAAATAAATTTGGTCATATATTAATCATTCCAACAGATCAATCACACCTACGAAATATTATGATTGTAAGTTTAGGCGATACTTCTGAGTTGGATGAAAAAAAATTCATCAAGCTCGGGAGTAAAATTTATCTTGCTATTGCTCGGTCAAAACTTGAAAACATAGGAATCTCGTCTAAATCACTGTCTTTGAATAATTTTGCTGAACATGAAGCAGTGTGCTATCTAAGTTTTGGTATTGAATTGCGCGGTTATAAATTTGATAAATATTTTACTGACAAGAAAAACAAGAAATATACTACTAATGTTTTAATTGCTACACACAATCCAGAAAAAGCAAAGCAGTTCTATTGTAATTTGGAAGCAATACTTGCAGGGCTTGATTTTGCCAAAACTATTACTGCTGAGCCAGCAAATGTAATATACCCTGAAAGTTTTGCCAAAAAATGTGAGGGTTTAGAAAAAATAGGCATAAAAGTAGAGATTGTTGATAAAAATGGTATGCGTGCGCTTGATATGAATGCATTACTTGGCGTCTCTCAAGGAAGTCCGAAAGAACCAAGAATGGTAATCATGAAATGGGATGGCGGTAAAGTAGGTGAGCCGCCTTTAGCTTTCTGTGGTAAAGGTGTCACTTTCGATAGTGGTGGGCTATCTTTAAAGTCAGCTGAGCCCATGGAAAGGATGAAATACGATACAGCAGGAGCAGGCATTGTTGCAGGACTAATGAAAACTCTTGCTTTAAGAAAGGCTAAAGTTAACGTGGTTGGTGTCATTGGCTTAGTCGAGAATATGCCTGACGGTCATGCGCAAAAACCTGGTGATATTGTTAAGTCAATGTCTGGTCAAACAATAGAAATATTAAACACTGATGCTGAGGGAAGATTAGTGTTAGCTGATCTCTTATGGTATACACAATCAAAATTCCATCCAAAATTTATGATTGATCTCGCTACTTTAACTGGCGCAATTATAGTAACCTTTGCTGGTAAGTATGCTGGACTCTTTTCTAATAATGATAAATTATCTCATCAAATAACAGAATCTGGATTAAAAGTTGATGAAAAAGTATGGCGCCTACCTTTGGGATTAGAATATGATAAAATGCTAGACTCACCAATTGCCGATATACAAAATATTAGTAATGAAAGAGGTGGCGGTGGCAGCATTACCGCCGCACAGTTTCTACAAAGGTTTATTAATAACAAACCATGGGTGCACTTAGATATTGCTGGAGTGAGCTGGATAGAAAAAGACAATGATTACCACGCACGAGGCGCTACAGGTTTTGGTCTTAGATTATTAAATCAGTTTCTTATCGATTATTATGAAAAATAATCAGTGTGAGATAAGTTTTTATCATTTATCTAAACAGCCTGTGACTAAGGCTCTACCGAAGCTATTAGAAAAAATATATCAATCTGGCCTTAAAAGTTTGGTTATATGCAATAGCGATTCAGAAATGACAGCATTAAATGAAGTGATATGGACTTTTGCCAGCAAATCTTTTTTACCACACAGTTCTATTAAAGAGCCGTTTCCAGAACTGCAACCTATTTTACTTACTACATCTTCTCATAACATTAATCATTCTGATGTCATTATTATTTTATCGGGGATAATACCAGAAAATATCAATGAATTTAAACGTTGCTTAGACATGTTCTACGGTAGTAAAGGCGATGAAACTGTAACTCAAGCTCAAAATAGACACGCTACATATAAAGAAAATGGCTACACACTAGCTTACTGGACACAAATTGATGATGGAAGCTGGGTAAGCTCTTAAGAAAATGAATTTTACAAGATAAGCTATACTCTCTTCCAAAAAAAATATCAAAATACTTAACCCTTAATCAATACGTAGATAGAATCAAAGAGCAAAAGTTGCAATTGCGAATTTGACCCATCTCTTCCTAATTGCTAAGAAGCTGTTCGTGGTACGGTTTTAATAAAATTTGTCAAACAGCTATTAAAAGCCTCTATATTGACAAGTCTTTTTAGAAGTGATCCCAGAGCATTTTTTTAACATCAACGGTCTTCTATTTCTATGAAATACTCTGTAAACTCAGCAAAAGTCATTTTTAAAATGTTACATTTTAGTTTTTTTAACCGATACATCCTTGTAATGAGTAAATCACTAACAAACATAATATACTGTATTCATCATAATAACATCTTAATATAATCATTGTTAATTGAAATTCCAATCCAAAGGTTATACGGCTTGGCCTTTTCTTGAGAATAAATGCGTTAGTATTAGGTTATTCAAAAATAACCTCAAACGTATTTGAAAATTTCCAGACCTTTAATTTTTGTTGAGATGATGATTTATAGTTTAATAACTTACCATCATTTGTAAGGCGTTCTTTATAATGTAATTATTGTCATTGTTATTGTATAGTAGATTCAAATAATACTCAAAATAAATGATGCTAAAGAAATTAAAGAACAACCATAAATTTGCAGCAATGATTGGCACTGCTCTTGAATATTATGATATGTCTTTATATGGGTTCATGACTCCCTTGTTAGTAATAATTTTTCTACCAGATATGCCAAAACTTAATGCTATTATTTTAACATTTATAGTTTTGCCAATTGGCATACTCATTCGACCACTTGGGGCTTTATTTATTGGAAAAATAGGAGATAACTATGGTCGAAAAATAGGTCTGATCATAGGTATTTCTGGTATGGCCTGCGTTACAGGATTGACTGGTCTACTCCCCACATATAGCGATGTTGGCATACTTGCGCCAATTTTGATGCTGATATGTAGAATCTTACAAGGATTTTTTGTTGCTGGCGAATACAACGGTGGGGCAATTTTTGTTTTGGAACATAGTAAGCAAAACACAAGAGGATTATCTAGTGGATTTTATTGCGCTTTCACAGTCCTTGGTATTTTAACAGCTTCAGGTGTAACCACTCTAATCTCGTACTTGCCCCAGGAATATTGGCGCTTACCTTATATTTTAGGATTTGTTACCGGCTTAATAGGTCTTTATATGCGCAAACACCTTGTCGAAACGCCTGAATTCATTGCATATAAAGATATGCCGCCAATTAAAACATCTGCGATTGTAAAAAATTACAAACCAATATTGCAGGCTATTGGTGTGGCTGGTTTTTTTAGTGCTTTGTATAATTTTCATACTGTGTTAATGATTTCCTTCATACCAATAGTTACCTCTCTTACTACTTCGGACATGATGTATATAAATTTTAAAACCACTCTCATTTATATGGTTGCATTGCCTATTTTTGGTTACATTGCAGACAAAATAACTTTTAGGCGATCTATGCATTATGCAGCCATTACCACTATAATAGTATCATATCCGCTAATACTACTTATAACACTTAATAACCCTCATTACATTTTTCTGATGAAAGCCGTATTTGCGATTATTACCGCCTGGTTCGTTGGACCATTTCATGCATGGATCCAATCTTTATTTAGCGTTAAACAACGTTACACTGCTATTTCTGTAAGCTATTCCATTGGATCTCAATTAGGTGGTATGATTCCTGCTACAAGCTTATGGTTATGGCAAAGCACAGGTTCTTTCATAGCAATAGCTTCCTTGCTAATATTTTGGGCAATAATAGCCTCTCTTACTTTAAGTAGTAAAGTACAAAAATGATAAAATTCAATAATCAACAATTTAAGAATTGCATTCAGAAATGCTTACAGGTTTTTAATGAAGAGTATTTCTTTAGACCTGTAATTGGCTTAGAATTAGAGTTTTATGTAAGCAATAAAAAAAATATTGCACTGCTTGAAAAAGATTTATCTAATAAAAAAATACATTATACTTTAACAAAAGAAACTGGTGATAATCAGTACGAAGTACAATTAACACCTTCTATGCAAATTTTTAAAACACTCAGTGATTTAGCAAAAATAAAGCGATCAATATTAAAAATACCCAGCTCAACCTTGGCCGCTAAACCATTTATTGATCAGCCTGGTAGCGCACTGCACCTGCATTTAAATTTTGTTGATAGAGAACGTAAGAATTTATTTGATAAACTCTCTAATGAAGAAGAAACCTCTCTCTTACTTAACTGTATCGCCGGATTACTAGATACATTACCTGAAGCAATGTATTTTTTTGCACCAACTGAAAAAGACTATGCACGCTACCAAGCATCAATTGATACGCCTTCAAATATTTCATGGGGTAATAATAATCGCACTGTATCTATTCGTATACCTGGTCAAGACAGTGGCTCAAGAAGAATTGAACACCGCGTTGCTTCAGCTGCAACTAATCAATTTGCAGTATGCGCTGTCATTTTTGCGGGCTGTTTATATGGGATACAAAATGCATTACAACCGGCCAAAAAGATATATGGTAATGCCTACCTTCCGCAATATAAGCTTGAATCTTTACCAAGCAGCCTAGGAATATCTTATAGTCATTTAATCTCAAAGAAGATTCTGCTGTCATTTATGAACTAGATTTACGTCTAATAAATAAAAACATCAACCCGCCGACAAGACAGAATAATGGAATAATACTGATAGCTATAGAGTATGAATTAAGGTCATACACTCTCACGTCATTCTCTTCTTGTCCTAGCCACATAAAATCTAAAGTTCTGCCAATGACTGTGTGAAAAAAAGAACCTCCTAACATATTGATACAATTCAAAAAAGCAATTGTTACACCGGTGAGAGAAACTGGCATTATTAATGCACCAATAGTAAATACTAAAACTTGATAACAGCAACATATTCCAACTATAAACATCGTGATCATGATTGTATAAAAGCCAAAATATTGCTTATAGAAGATGACTAATACAAAACATATAGACATGAGCAAGCCACACAAAAAAGCAATGCTATAATATGCATTATACTTTTGGGCAATGAATGTTAAGATTGGTCCACCAAAAATCATGCCGATAAAAATAAAAGAGGTCAGACTCGCCGCATCTTGTCTTGATATCTCATAAGCTTTCATTAAGTAAGATACGCCCCAAACATCAGCAAATCCTTCTAATGGCCCTACTAATAATAGATTAGCTAAAGCTATAATTATAATGCGATAATCGGTGCACACTATTTTTAGCTTGTTTATGATTTTATCATTATCTTTAACGATATATTGTACTGGATTGCGAATAAAAATTAAAATTAATATACCTAAAAGCACGCTAACCAAAGCAACATAGAACAGTACTTCACTCCAGCCGAACAAATCAAGTAACGTGCTCACTGGTTTACCGCCAAATACAGCCCCCATTAAGCCCACGCTAAAAGTTATAGCTACCATTTTTCCATAATCTTTACTATCGAACCACATCGATATAACCTTAGATACACCCAGGAACCCTACGGCAGAAGCTGCGCCTATAAGAAATCTTCCTAAAACAGCAATGTACCACTGACCAGCATAAACAAAGGTTAGAGTCGCAATTGCACACACAAAAGCGCAAATAGAAATAATACTTCTAGGGCCGCATTTATCAAGCAATAATGCAATCGGAATTTGCATGATAGCGTAACCATAATAGTACATTGAAGCAAAATAACCATAATCAGTAGCGTCAACATTGAATTTTGTCATAATATCATTCATCATCAGTCCTGGGGATAATCTTAAAATAAACTGATAAGCAAAAAATAAAGTAGCCAGACACCACATAATCCATGGCATTATTCGTAAATTTTGTATTTTGAGATTCATATATTAACTACATCTAAAAGGCGCAAAGTATATCTTATATATCTAAAACAGATATTATAATTGTAACCTATTAAATCATAGGCAATAAAAAAGGAGGGCAAGCAAGGCCCTCCTTAATATCGTTCTTCAAACTAATTAGAACGGAAAAGTCACGCCAGCAGTAATTGCTACTGTTGAAAGTTTTACTTTATATTTATCGCCATCAACTGTATAATCATGAGGTGCTTTATAAGTGTATTTAGCATCGATATTGAAACCCATAGTATCATTAAATGGGATATCCACACCAGCTTGACCTACAACACCACCGCCATTCTTAATCTTCACTCCACTTGGACCGCCATTAAGAATTTGGTAAGAATAGCCTAAGCCAACATAAGGACTCACAACAGCTTCTGGAATAAAGTGATACTGAATCAATGCAGTAATCGGAATAATATTTATTGCTTTATTTTTGATGCTAGAATCTACATCTTTTAGTTTAGTTCTACCAAAACCAATAGATCCTTCTGCTGCGATATTATCAGTAAAGAAATAACCAGCAGCTACTTCGCCAATAAAGCCGTTCTTAAACTTTACTTCGCCATTTGTTGTTCTGTCTTTGCTTTTATCTGTTACATTTAAAACACCAACGCGCGCTTTGAACACAACTTTACCTTCATTTGCAGCAGCAGTAGCAGTAGCAGTAGCAGTAGCAGTGCTACCGTGATGATGCGATGCATCGGCTAAAGCTGTTGAACTAACTAAGCCAGCAACAACCAAGGCGATACTTACTTTTTTAACGATTGACATAATTTTTCTCACTAAAATAAATTAAATACTCCAACCAAAAAAATTGGTTAGGTTGAGTATAACAAAATGCATGTTAGGCGTAAAGTTTAATGTTTATCTCATTAAACAAATATTAATCTAATGTTGTTATTTTGCCACAAGTATCATAATTACTTGCATGCCTTCAATCCTCGGGCCAAGTTCTGCTTTTGAAATGTCAGAAACTTCGCTTTGTACGCTCTGCAACAATGTCATACCTAATTCATTATGAGTAACTTCTCGACCACGAAATTTTAATGAGACCTTAACTTTGTCGCCTTCAACAATAAAGTTCCTGATTTGCTTTAATTTTACTTGCAAGTCATGTTTGCCTATTGTGATTCGTAGCTTGATTTCTTTAATCGCAACTACTCTTTGCTTCTTTTTGGTATTTTGTAATTTTTTCTTAATTTCATATTTATATTTGCCAAAATCAAGTATCTTACAAACAGGTGGATCAGACTGAGGAGCGATCTCAACTAAGTCCAGAGAGACATCTTCTGCTTTTTTTAAGGCAACTGCGATATCTACTACTCCGATCATTTCGCTATTGTGATCAATTAAACGCACTTGTTTTGCTGAAATTTCTCTGTTGGATTTTGGCAAATGACTCTTTCTAGGTAAGCTAACTATAAAAAACTCCTTAATATTTATTTTCAACATTTAGTTGTTGTATAAGCTGCAACACGGTCATGGTATTCTGATCATTAAAACCTAATCGCCTAATTGAAATAGTGTTTTCTTCCACTTCTTTCTTACCTACAACTGCAATATATGGCACCTTCTGCATTGAATGATGCCTAATTTTATAATCAATTTTTTCGTTAGACATGTCAAGTACTGTTCTATAACCAGCTTGATCCATTTGTATTTTGACCTGTTTAGCATAGTCATCTGCATATGAGGTAATAGTTACTATCGATAATTGACAAGGGGCTAGCCAAAGTGGAAATTTCCCTTCATACTGCTCAATCAAAATGCCAATAAATCTCTCGAAAGTACCAAGAATCGCTCTATGTAGCATCGCTGGTGTGTGTTTATTGCCATCTTTACCAATATAAGTTGCGCCTAGTCTTTGTGGCAAAACGTAATCAACTTGGAGAGTTCCGCATTGCCAATCTCTACCTATCGCGTCCTTAAGAACAAATTCTAATTTTGGACCATAAAATGCACCTTCACCTTTATTTTCAATGCAAGTAATTCTTGCTATCTCTACTGCAGTCCGTAAAGATTTTTCTGCTTTATCCCATGCTTCATCAGATCCTGCGCGTACTGATGGACGATCAGAAAATTTTACCACAAACTCATTAAATCCAAGTTTACAATAAACATCTCTTAATAATTTACAAAAAGCTATGGTTTCATCGGTAATCTGGTCTTCAGTACAAAAAATATGACCATCATCTTGAGTAAAGCCTCGTACTCGCAACAAGCCATGCAAAGACCCAGAAGATTCATTACGATAACAACTACCAAACTCAGCCATTCTTATTGGTAAATCACGATAACTCTTGGTACCTAATTTAAAAATTTCTATGTGACAAGGACAGCTCATTGGCTTTAAAGCCATGATTTTTTCTTCAGACTCTGAAGTAAACATATCTTCACGAAATTTCTCCCAATGACCAGAAGTATCCCATAAAGACTTATCAATTAAAACAGGGGTCTTAACTTCAATGTAGTTATGCTGCTTGATGTGTCCACGAATAAAGTTTTCAAGCAAGCGAAATATGGTCCAGCCTTTGTCATGCCAAAAAACCATGCCAGGAGCTTCCTCTTGAATATGAAATAAATCAAGTTCACGACCAATTTTTCTATGGTCACGTTTTTCTGCTTCTGAGAGCATTGTTAAATATCCTTCTAGTCCTTCTTTAGTAGCCCATGCGGTACCGTAAATTCGTTGCAACATTATATTATTGCTATTTCCGCGCCAATATGCTCCAGCCAATTTCATAAGCTTAAAGTATTTTGTATGCTTGGTAGAAGGCGCGTGTGGACCGCGACACAAATCAATAAAACTTCCCTGACGATATAGGCTTATCGGTTCTTCTCCTGGTATAGAAGTAATAATTTCTGCTTTAAACTCTTCGCCAATTGATTTAAAAAACTTGATTGCTTCTTGGCGATCCCAAATTTCTCGCTCAAATTTTATATCCTGCGCACTAATTTTTTGCATTTCTACTTCTAATCTTGTCAAATCATCTTCTGAGAGATTTTTCTCAGGTAATATATCGTAATAAAAACCATTTTCTATAACAGGACCAATGGTTATTTGCGCTGTAGGAAATAAATTTTTAATTGCTTGCGCTAAAATATGGGCAGCATCGTGGCGAATAATTTCCAATCCTTCGTTATCTTTAGGTGTGATAATACGAACTTTAGCATCTCGATCAATGTCCGTAGAAAGATCTTCGGGCTTACCATCTATTTCTATTGCCAGTGCCATTTTGGCAAGACTTGAGCTAATATCTTTTGCTAGATCGAGCCCAGAAATATTTTGTGTGTAAGAACGCGTATGACCATCAGGAAAGGTAATCTTAATCATAAATGCTCTATAAGTCTAGATGTGCATTTAATAATCATAATCTTGTAATTGTTCATTAGGTAATGATGGTAAGATTGTAACAGTGTTTTTATTTGGCTCGACAACAGGAGAAGAGAGTGTATTCATGTTAGAATCAACTTGATTAGATGGAGTTTTGAGAGAATCATCATCAGCAGACAGACTAGCAGAGCTGTGGTCATATAACGGTATTTTAATTATCTCTCCCGACTCCAAATAATAGGGCTTATCCATCTTATTGAGAGTAATAATATCATGTGGGGATACGTTATAACGCTTAGCAAGGGAGGTTATTGTGTCAGTAAATAAAGCTTCATGAAGTTTATAGCGCTTAAAAACACCAGATGATTGTGGATAAGATGGAGCATTTAATATATCATTTTGAACACGAGTAGTGTCGTTATCGCTATTTAATACAATAGGAGCCCTTCCTTGCGTACTGCAAGAAATTAAAGTTAACAGGATTATCACCAAACAGCCTCGGCAAGTCTTTATTACAAAATCACTCATCATTTTATGTTTTTTTTAAACTTCTTAAATAAGCCGGAACTATTTGTTCAACAGTTTTTGGTTTTATACCTAATGCACTAAAATACAACAATTTATCTTCTTTGTGAACTATATTGTGATACTTTAATAACTTAATTTGATCTCTTGTTAAGATTGGCCGTGGTAAAAATTCCATGAAAAATGCCATAAAACGTGCAATCCAGTTAGGTATAGTTACCATCAACACTTTTTGATCAATAGTGCGGCTTATAAATTTAATGAGCTCCCTAAATGTATAACTTTCTGCTCCAGCAAACTCGAAAACTTTCCCAGAATAGTCGCTCTCAGCATTCACTATTTTGGCAATAGCTTTGGCAATATCACCTACATATACTGGCTGAAACTTTGTATAGCCATCTTTGATCAAAGGAATTATATGAAATGTAGATATGATGTTGGCAAAAAAATTAAAAAAACGATCTTCTGGACCAAAAATCAAGCTTGGCCTTATAATAACAGCTTTTGAAAATTCTTTTTGTATCTCCTTTTCTGCCCTATATTTACTCTGCGCATACTTGGATTCGTAAGCGCGATTAACATTTAAAGCAGAAAAATAAATAAACTGCTTCACTTGCTTTTTTTTTGCTATCTTTGCAATATTTACCCCAGCACATTTGTTGATTGCTTCAAAAGTACTCCCACTTTTCTCGTATAATATACCAACCAAATCAATGACTACATCAGAGTTCTCTATAACCTGAGATATAGACGTAGAGTCAACAACATCAACATACTGCAAATAAATCTGCCCTACATTACCAGCAATTTTTAAGAAAGTAGAGCGATCAGGAGTACGTGAAACAACTTGAATATATGCTCCTGTTTTTGCTAATTCCTTCACTATATAGCTCCCAACAAAACCAGAACCACCGAATATAGTTATTATTTTATTTTTCATAGCTACTAGTATTTTATGTTTGAACTTACTTGTGAAATATACTAAACAATATAAAGCTATATTACATAAGAGGCAAGCAAGATATATGGCATGCCCGGATGGCGGAACTGGTAGACGCACTAGCTTCAGGTGCTAGCGACTGCAAAGTCATGGAAGTTCGAGTCTTCTTCTGGGCACCAATTTATGCCTAACTAATTCTGGAGGTTGTGATAGTGATTTTTGAATATACGGAAGATCTACCAGTAGATATCAATCTCTCTGGAATACTGGCAATTGATACAGAAACACTTGGACTAAAAAACGATCGCGATCGTCTGTGTGTACTGCAAATATCAGATGGTGATGGTAATGCGCATTTAATTAGATTTGAATTTGGTAAATATCATGCACCTAATCTCAAAAAAATCTTATTAGATAAAAACAATACAACATTATTTCATTATGCAAGATTTGATATAGCGGTAATTTACAAATATTTAGATGTATTAGTACAAAATATTTACTGTACCAAAATTGCTTCAAAACTAGCAAGAACCTATGCAGAAAGCCACAGCCTTAAAGAACTGTGTCGTGAATTAGTTGGCGTTCAAATTTCTAAACAACAACAATCTTCTTACTGGGGTGCTGAAACCTTGTCAAAAGAGCAGAAAGAATATGCAGCATCTGATGTGTTATATTTGCATAAAATACGCGATCGATTAAACGCCATACTTGTTAGGGAGCATCGCATGGAGCTTGCGGAAGAGTGT
Organism: Rickettsia typhi; assembly: GCA_945905715.1. Lineage (GTDB taxonomy): Bacteria > Pseudomonadota > Alphaproteobacteria > Rickettsiales > JABSSG01 > JAGVLN01. The sequence continues at coordinate 23,831 of CAMDPW010000009.1, read as the reverse complement.
TTCAAATTTTTACCTCACAGAGCTACACTCGATTTAAAAGGTTGGAGTGATACTGATATTTTTGCATGGTAAATAATCATGATTTTATATAAAGACAAACTTGTCCAGATTGCAAGACAAGCCATAACCCATGAAGCAGATGCTTTAAAAGCGCTTGCTAACTCAATTGATGAAAGTTTCTCGTTATCTATACAACTACTAGTCCAAACTAAAGGCAGAATAATAGTAAGTGGCATTGGCAAAAGCGGGATTATTGCCCGTAAAATTTCATCTACTCTTTCATCTACAGGAAATTCTTCATACTTCGTTCATCCATCTGAAGCAAGTCATGGAGATCTAGGCATGATAGGTCATGATGATGTAATGATTATACTATCTAATGGAGGAGAGTCTTTGGAATTATTTGATTTAGTAAATTTTGCTCAAAACGTCAAAATACCCATAATAGCTATTGTTGGTAGACTGAACTCTACGCTTGCTCGTTCTGCAAACGTGACATTGTTACTACCTAACATTCCAGAAGTTTCGCATATTAATGCACCAACAACATCAACCACTATGATGTTAGCTCTTGGTGATGCATTAGCTGTCTCATTGATCGAGCACAAATCTTTTTCACCAGATCAATATAAAACCTTGCATCCAGGAGGTAGGATAGGAGCTCAACTACTAAAAGTTGAAGATATTATGTGCGTTGACGCAAAACTGCCAAAAATACTTCCTGATACCAAAATGCCAGAAGCTTTGATAGAAATGACAATTAAATCATTAGGATGTGTCATAGTAGTTGACGAGACTGATAGCATCCTTGGCCTCATCACTGATGGCGATTTAAGAAGACATATGTCAAAAGATTGGATTAACATGACAGCCAAGAAAGTCATGAGTGAAAATCCTTATGTTATTGACGTAGGGTTAAAAGTTATTGACGCACTGCAAATTATGAATAACAAAACTATTACTAGTTTATTGGTAAGAAAAGATAACAAGCTCGCTGGACTATTACATCTACATGATTGTTTAAAAATAGGACTAGGAATCATGAATAACAATTATGATGATTCATAATGGCTATACACAGATACACTATTTTTGTTCGTATTGTAAAAATATTATGTAATGTCGTAGTTTTAAGTGCACTGCTATTGTTGATAATTTTTATTAATATAGAATCCACCCATAGTATTAAACTACAAAACAACAACAAGCATGGCACTGAAAATTTACCAACAACAACCACAGTAGGTAATGCGTCTTTCTTTGGTTATGACCTCAGAAACAAAGAATATAATTTGCATGCAAAGCAAACATTGCAGCTTAATCAAGACTTGTATAAATTTATTGACATACAGATGCAGTATTACATGGATGTTGAAAACAAAACCTATGTATCCGCGATAGCCGATGAAGCTATGGCTGATTCTCATTTGAAATATATCAAGTTGATAAAAAATGTAGAACTCATATATAGCGGTGGTTATAGAGTACTTACAGAGAAAATAGATATTAACTTCAATGACATGTATGCCACTTCTATACTGCCAACAATTGCAACCGGAAATCAAGGCAAAATTATTGCGAATAGTGGATTTATACTAAAAGATACAGAAAGTACAGTAGAATTTTTTGGACCAGTAACAACTATATTATATTGATATGGCAAATATTATCAATTTAATAGCGCTCTCTTTAATGTTGTATTCCACTCATGCCTATGGCAACTTTATAGAGGACTCTCGGACCAAGATTAATTCTGATAGTCTGATTATCAATTACGCAAACAACACCGCTTCGTTTTATGGAAACGTTAAGGTAACCAAAAAAAATACTGTGTTATTTTGTGAGAAAATTATTGCATATAAAAGTAAAAAATTTGCTAATACCGTATCAACGTATGATATAGATAAAATAGAATTTTTTAATAACATATCTATATACGACGGCACCACATCTGCTAAAGCAGACACTGGTGAATATAATTTATTAACAAACACAATTACATTATTCAATAACGTATCGTTGAAAGAAAATGAAACTTATTTGGAGGGTGATAAACTAATTTACAATCTCAATACAAAAATTGTAAGGATTATGTCTTTGAATCAAAATAATAATAATTTACATTCCTTACAGAAAGAAAGAATAAGAATTTATATCCCTAATAGTGAAAAATGAATAAAAAAGAAAACAAACCACAATTTTTGGAAGCGATTAACATAGGAAAATCGTACAATAATCGCCATATTGTACAAAGCATCAGTCTTAACATCAAGAGTGGAGAAGTGGTTGGTTTACTAGGACCAAATGGAGCTGGTAAAACCACCTGCTTTTATATGATATGTGGGCTTATCAAGCCAGATTATGGTCAGATCTTAATCAATGAAACAAATATAACAAAACTACCGATGTATAGAAGGGCAAGAATGGGTATTGGATACTTACCACAAGAATCATCAATATTTAGAGGTTTGACCGTAGAAAAAAATATTTTAGCTATACTTGAAATTGTTGAACCGAAGCTGGAAAAACGCCACCAAAAACTTGATGAATTACTAGCTGAATTTTCGATCACTCATTTACGCACCTCTATGTCCACAACTCTTTCTGGAGGTGAGCGTCGTAGATTGGAAATTGCTCGCACAATTGCTACTAATCCATTTTTTATCTTACTAGATGAGCCTCTTGCTGGAGTTGACCCTATTTCAGTAATGGATATCAAGCATTTAATTACCTATCTAAAAAACAAAGATATTGGAATACTAATCACTGACCATAATGTACGTGAGGTTTTAGAGATAGTTGATCGTGGCTATATCATTAACAATGGCACAATAATTATGGAGGGCTCTCCTAAAGAAATCATTGAAAATGAGATGGTAAAGAACGTGTATTTAGGAAGCTACTTTAAACTATGAAAAAAGTAAATTTGGTTACTAGAAAGTCGTATTCTTTATTTTGGACAACTACAATAATTATATTAATAGTGTTTCTTAGCACGTTATATTCTGTGGTTCACATAGTACATGCAAAACTTGGTACACTTCATTCAATTGAAGATTTATTGGTCGAAACAAAAAATATGGAGTAAAATTCTGGTCAAATCTTATAATTCCGTAGTGGAGCACACTCTAATCGCACATAAAGAATTGAAGCCGGCCTTAACACAATCATTGCGTAGAGCGCTAAAGCTAGGCACGACTGTAGTTGAGCTTGGTGCTATTATGGTTACCATGCAATCTTTATGACTAAACACATTAGTAACAAAGGTGTGATCTATGCTTTTGAAGCCAACCACGTAGCTTTTGCTTTACTAAAAGCAAATCTTATCATTCACGACGCAATCAATATTAAGCCATATAACTTAACTTCCTATTCAAAAAATATTGAAATGGACTTAGATTCCAGAAGCCTGCATACTAGATACCATGGCCAAAATTTAGACTCATCAAAATTACTAACCAGAACCTCTCTACAAGTCGATGGTAAGATAGAAGTTAAGACAGCAAAATTAGATGATTTATTAGCGCATATGCCTAAGGTGAACTTTTTTCGTATAGATATTGAAGAAGCAGAGCCCCAACAATTTCTAATCGTTATCAGCAAGACTTTCCTAATCTCGCATATAAAATATGGTCATGAGCAAGGAAGATAAAAAATTAGCATCTTCTTTGGTGATGTTGATCATAGGCATGAGTTTATTGACATACGCTTCAGTACCACTATATGCTATTTTCTGCAAAGTCACAGGTTATGGAGGTACCACCCAAATATCAAAAAACAAAACTGAAACTATTGGTAGGCGCAAACTAAAAGTTAGATTTGATGCCAATGTCGATCCAAACTTACCTTGGGAATTCAAACCAGAACAACCAGAAGTCAATATAATAACTGGTGAGAATAATCTAGCTTTCTACTTTGCTCGCAATAAATCAAATAAATCTATCATTGGTACTGCTGTCTACAATATCACTCCACACAAAGCAGGTAAGTATTTTAATAAAATTCAGTGTTTTTGCTTCTCTGAACAATTGCTTGCAGCTAATCAACAAATGCACATGCCTGTTTCATTTTTTATTGATCCTGCATTTGATAAAGATAAAGAAATGGAAGATATAAACACTATTACTTTATCCTACACCTTTTATGAAATAAAGAACTGATAATCAGTAACTACACTGCTGCAAAATTACTTGTTGATTATTCAAAATAATGTAAGCAGTTAATCAATTTGAGAAATAGATAAAATCCCTTCAGGAAGGTTGTTATTAGAGAAGTTAGATAGGTTTGGGTAGTATGTGTCTGGAAGTTTCATATCAACAATATTTTGATCAACATGAATTCTCAAAGTAATACTTCCATTATTTACGCCATTATTATCGCTAATCAACCATTGCTTCACAGTCTCAATAACTTTAGTATTATTGATTTCAATTAGCCAATGAATACGCTGTTTGATTATATATTGCTCTAATCTTGATATAGTATTAGCCATTAAACGAGCTCCACCAGCATCTTTGCGTACATCTGCTATTATAAATAAAGGAGTTTTAGCATATAAAGCATCTCGGTTTTTTTCTAATAATTCATCATCAAAAATTGATAGTTCAAACGTGCCTGTTGGATCAGACATTAAAACTGATACGTACCTACCTCTTGGGGACACCCTGGTACGAACATTTATAGGTACGGCTGCAATTTTTACTTTTGAAATTCCATCAACTAGCTCATGTAAAATATACGTGATATTTACTATATTATTTTTTGCAAATAACTTACTATATATATCTAATGGATGAGCAGACAAGTAAAAACCTAAAGCATTACACTCGTGTTCTAAAAGCTCACTACTACTCCAATTATCTGTTTTTATTAAGCCAGGAGATCTTTCCATCGCACAGTCAGCCATTGAGGAGAAAAAACTGATTTGTTTAGTATCTTTATCTTGATTAATGCTACTATTATATTTTGATAAAATGTCTATCGAGTCAAAAAGTTGTTTTCTATTGGAATTTAAAGAATCAAATACACCTGATTTAATCAAATTTTCAAGTTGTCTCTTGTTCATAAATTTTTGATCGCAACGCGCAGCAAAATCAAAAATATCTTCGAATAATCCTTGTTCATCTCGATTATCGCATATTTGCTGCATAGCATTTAATCCAACATTTTTAATAGAAGCCAACCCATAAATTATCGCACCAATGCCTTCTTTACTATAATGAATGGTAAAATGTGGAAATGATAAATTGATATTTGGCATAACCACTTTGATTCCTAGATTTTTTGCTTCTTGAATAAACAAGTTGATCTTATCGGTATCATTTCTTTCTGTATTAAGTAAGGCTACAAGCATTTCAACTGCAAAATTTGCTTTTAAGTAAGCTGTCTGGTACGAAATCAAAGCATAAGAAACTGCGTGAGACTTATTAAACCCATAACCAGCAAATTTAGCTACTAAATCAAAAATAAAGGCTGCTTGCTGCTGTTCTACTCCATTATTTACTGCTCCAGTTATAAATAAAGTGCGCTGCGCATCCATTTCTTCTTTGATTTTCTTGCCCATTGCACGTCTTAATAGATCAGCAGTACCTAAAGTATATCCAGCTAACACTCTGGCTATCTCCATCACTTGTTCTTGGTATATTATCACCCCAAATGTTTGCTTTAGTATTGTCTCAAGACTAGGATGTAAGTAGTCTGGCTTTAACACTCCATGCTTACAACCAATATAAGTTGGGATATTATCCATTGGCCCAGGTCGATACAAAGCGCCTAGAGCAATTAAATCTTCAAATGCGTCTGGTTTGAGCTTGCGTAATGAGTCTCTCATACCAGCACTTTCAAATTGAAATACACCAACTGATTCTCCTCTTGATAACATAGAGAAAGTTGGTAGATCATTTAAAGGTATATTGTTTAGGGTAAAATCTGGCACTCTTTGTTTGATTAATTTAGTACAATTTGCTAAAACTGTGAGTGTTTTTAGACCTAAAAAATCAAATTTAATTAAACCAGCAGCTTCTGCATACTTCATAGAATACTGAGTAACAAGCATATCTGATTTTAGATCACTATAAAGCGGTACAAACTCTATTAAATCTTGATTGGCTATAACTATACCAGCTGCATGCGTAGAAGCATGGCGATTTAGCCCTTCTAGCTTTAATGCTATGTCAAGTAGATGCGCTATTTCTTCATCATTTTCTCTAGCTTGCTTTAATTGAGGCTCCATTGCAATTGCTTGTGCCAAGGTAACTGAAGTAACTGGATTAAACGGCACCATTTTTGAAATACGATCTACTTGACTATAAGGCATCTGCAATACCCTACCCACATCTCTTATTACCGCTCTTGCCTGCAACTTTCCAAAAGTTATAATTTGCGCAACCTTACTGACTCCATATTTTTTTTTTACATAATCTATAACTTCATCACGTCTTTCTTGACAAAAATCTATATCAAAATCTGGCATAGACACGCGATCTGGATTTAAAAATCTCTCAAATAACAAACCAAATTTTATTGAATCTATATCTGTTATCTCCAAACTCCATGCCACTATAGAACCAGCACCAGAGCCTCTACCAGGCCCAACTGGAATACTATTCCTTTTGCTCCACCGAATAAAATCAGATACGATTAAGAAATAGCCAGCAAACTGCATACCAATAATTACATCCAACTCGTATACTAAGCGATCATAATATATCTGCTTTTCTAACTCAGACAATTCTTGTATAGCACTTAGTCTTATATCTAACCCTTGTTTAGCTAGTATTTGTAACTCATCTTGCTCATCTTTGCCGATTGTGACATCGTATTTAGGAAACATTGGCGGTGATTCTTCAGCTTTAACTGCGCATCTTTTAGCAATAACAATAGTATTCTCAATTGCTTCTGGTATATCAGAAAACAATCTAATCATTTGCTGGACAGACTTAAAATAATGTTCTTTGGTTGATTTTTTGCGACTAGACTCGCTTATATACTTACCATCAGCTATACATAATAGCACTTCATGTGCTTCATGCATATCCTCTGTAAGAAAATAAACATCATTTGTAGCAACTAATGGAATGTTATGCTTTAGAGCAAGCTCAATAAAAAGTGGCTCTGCTTTATTTTCATAAACTAAACCGTGACGCATTAATTCAATGTAAAGTCGATCACCAAAAATTTGTTTTAGCTCTAATAAATATTGTTCCGCCGCAAGTCGATCGTCTATTAACAATAATCGTCCTACAGTACCGTAAATACCACCTGTTAAAACTATTAATCCCTGATTATGCTTTACCAACCAATCCCAAGTTAAGTGCTGTTCCTGTTCATTTTTTGCCAACAAAATTGAATTACTTACTAGCCATAATAAGTTCTTATAACCATTTTTGTCTTTAGCTATCAAAACGATTGAATCATACAATATTATATCACTAACTGGATGCTTAAAGGCAAGCTTTAGTACTGCGCCTATAATCGGCTGGATACCTTTTTTTGTAGCTTCAATAGAAAATTCTAATGCTGCAAATAAATTATTACTATCAGTTAGCGCCACCGCGGGCATTTTGTTTTTGGCGCTAGCACTAATTAAGTCAGGAATTTTAATAGCACCTTCCGCAAGCGAATAAGAGCTATGTACCCGTAAATGGACGAAGCGATGTTCAGCAGCAATATCATTATGCACTAGCGCAGCCTAATTTGTATAACTTAATGCCGGTATCTAATTTATTTTTATCAATTACATTTCTTAAATCATATATCACAGAATTTACCATGCATTGTTTCAATCTCTTATAATCAATATTTCTAAATTGATCCCATTCTGTAACAATCACAGCTAAACTGGATTCGTTTAATACCTGATAAATGTCACCAGCGAAAATGACCTGTTTGTCCAAAATTTTTCTAGCGCCTGCAATACCTTCGGGGTCGTATGCTTGAATTATAGCTCCGTGTGCTAACAACATGTTAATAATATCAATTGATGGACTACAACGAACATCGTCAGTGTTTGCCTTGTAGGTAAGACCTAATATGGATATCACTTTACCCGTCACTGATCCATTTAAGTACTTAAGTATATTATTTACAATACTAGATTTGTGAGCATTATTAGATGTAATGACTGACTTAATTAATTGACCGTCAAACCCTGCTTCTGCAGCAATACTTACTAAAGCTTTAACATCCTTTGGAAAGCATGATCCCCCAAATCCTGGGCCTGGCAACAAAAATTTATTACCAATTCTTGAATCGAGACCTACGCCATGCACAACTTGATTAATATCACCGCCAACTTTCTCACAAATACTTGCAATTTCATTTATCAATGCCACCTTAACCGCAAGAGCTGTATTAGAGGCGTATTTGATTAATTCAGCAGTTTCGTAGCCAGTGAAAATTATTTGTTTACCGCGAGAAATATGCTCTTGGTATAATTGCGCAATTTCTGTCTCTGCATTTTCGTTACAACCGATCACAATACGATCTGGATTCATAAAATCGATAATAGCCTGACCCTCGCGTAAAAACTCAGGATTAGATACTACTTTGCAGTGGAACTTATTAACTTGTTTTAATTTTTGACTTATTTTTTGACACGTCCCGACCGGTACGGTAGATTTAACTATAACTAATAAATCATGCTGTGCTAAATCATTTATTTGTAACACAGCATAATCAATAAAAGATAAATCCACCTTTGACGTGATATCATCTGTTGGCGTGCCAACAGCAATTATCACAACTTCTGCTGTTTTGATAGAAATTGCTAAATCACTGCTAAATTTTAAATGACCAGTTGCTTTATTCTTCTTTATTAGCCGTTCTAAACCTGGCTCAAAAATAGGCACATATCCGTTGTTTAGTTGTTCTATTTTATTGATATTATTATCAACGCAAATCACTTCATGCCCTACTTCAGCAAAGCATGCACCAGATACCAACCCTACATAACCAGAACCAACTACTACAACTTTCATAAATCTTTACAATAACTTTTTAATACTGCTTTAACTTGTGAGTTAATACTTTTATCAGCCAACGCATAAGCAATATTAGCTGCTAAAAATCCAACCTGATTACCACAATCAAAGCGTGGCCCATCAAACGGTAATGCCATAAATGTACTATCACCGAGCAACATATTATACATAGCATCGGTAAGCTGTATCTCACCATCTCTACCAGGCTTTCCCTGCTTTAAGTATTTAAAGATTTCAGGCTGCAAAATATACCTTCCAGTAATTGAAAAGTTAGATGGTGCGAGATCTGGTTCCGGCTTTTCAATCATTCCTTTGATCTCTATCATCTTACCAATTTTTTGCCCAATTTTGACTATGCCATAACTTTTTGTTTTCGCTCTTTCCACTGCGGCAACTGCAATAATATTATGGCCATGTTGTACATATTGTTGCTGCATCTGCGATAAAAATCCTTGCTCACACTGTAGCATTTCATCAGCGAGAATGATTGCAAAAGGTTCATTGCCAATAACGTTTTTTGCGCATAAAATAGCATGGCCTAGGCCTAAAGCACCTTGTTGTCGTATAAATACAATTTTGCCCGCATCTGGCACCCAGTCTCTAGTTAATTTTAGTTCAGTTTTTTTATCTTGTTCTGATAAAATATTCTGTAACTCGTATGAGTGATCAAAATGATTTTCAATTGCGTTTTTGTTCCTACCTGTAATAAAAATAAACTGCTCAATTCCAGCCAATCTTGCCTCTTCAAAAGCATATTGAATTAAAGGCTTATTCACAACTGGTAACATCTCTTTTGGAATGGACTTAGTTGCTGGCAAAAACCTTGTACCTAAGCCACCAACTGGAAATACCACTTTCTTTATTTTATTAAATTTCATGATCGCAGGATATAAATGATATATTTTTATCAAAAAATATATAATATTATTAATAAATAATAAACAACTTTATGACAAAAAACAAAAATGTCAGTTCATCGGAATAAAATTATTCAATTGATACTTGTAGGCTTGGTTTGTCTAAGTGCCCACAGTAAAGAACATTACATAAGGATTTCAGGCTCATCAACAGCTTATCCTTTTATTATCACTATATCTCAGTTGTTTTATTTAGCTCACGAAAGAGATGCAGTAATAGTAGAATCAACTGGGACTGGTAATGGATTGAAATTATTTTGCTTAGGAAATAGTGCTAAATACCCAGATCTTGCCAGCGCGTCACGAGCTATTAAGCCTTCAGAAACACAATTATGTCATAAAAACAAAATCGATCACATTCTAGAAATCAAGTATGGTTATGATGGCATTATAATTGCTACAGCTCAAATGGACTATGAGGTTAACTTTACCCGCAAAGAATTATTTTTAGCTTTAGCTGAACATGTCCCACAAAATGGTATACTCGTAAGCAACCCTTATAAGAAATGGTCAGACATAAATCCTACTCTTCCAAAGATAAACATAGAGCTATATGGTCCGGCTAATACTTCCGGAACAAGAGATGAATTCAATCAAATAGTAATGGAAGAATCTTGTCAATTTTTTATCGAGTATAAAAATAATCCTCAATTATGTAGAAATATTAGAACTGACGGCAAGTATATTGAAATCGGCAATAATGAAAATCTAATTATTCAAAAACTAAAAAAAAATATAAACGCTTTTGGTATCATAGGTTACAATTTTTATAAAAACAATTTTGATACACTCAAAGCTGTGTCCATTGATAGTATAGAGCCAACATTTCATAATATCAGGTCTAGCACATACTCCTTGTCTAGGCCTCTATTTATATACGCAAAAACTCTCAATGATCATAAATTAACTAAATCTATTAAATCTTTTTTAGAAACATTAACATCTAGTGTTGTTGTTGGTGATAATGGATATCTTCGTTCCAAAGGATTGATCTCATTAAAAAATCAAGAATTAAATAAAATGCAGACATTAATTGCTACGCATTAAGATAAATATGATAACCTCATCTAACAACTACTAAGGAAATAATGTGAAAATTTTTAATAAAATATGTAAGATATTATTTTATACGCTGTTAGCTGGAATCATTGTGACTACGATTTCATCTGCAACGCTATATTATCGTGTCGTAGTAAGGCAAAAACCTCTCATATTGCAATCTTTACACTTTGAAAGAACAATTGCACAAGCCACTATAATCGATGTTGATATTGCTGAATTATCATTCTCAACTGACGCTGATAAAAGACTAGTATTAATGAGTACGGGATTTATTGTTCGGTACAATCAAAAGCTCGTACTAAATATTGATCACTTGCAAGTTCGAGCTGAGCTAGAAAAATTGCTTAGTTCGTTAAGTATACAAATTGACCTCAATATTGATAAAGTCCAATTTTTCTCTAAAAATATTCCTGTAAGTGTAGATAGTAAATTGGAGCGTAGTTTCTCTTGGAATAAAGCATTAAAAACAATCCATTCAATTTTAAATAAATTATCAACTCATAAATTATTTTTCATTGGTAATATCAATATCAATAACGCGATAATATCTCATCATAATATGATTTACGAACTGAACTTTACTAGCTCTCTTAATCAGAACAATCAACTCACTGGAATATTCACAATAAAAAATCCAGATATGGTATCAACAGTGAATTTAACTATAGATAATACTAAGCCATGTATTGATACAAAATTAAAATTTAATTATTTTCCTAGCACTCTGTTAGCAAGCTTCATTCCGGAAAAATACCATAATAAAATCATAGGAAATGCTGAAAAAGGCTTGATGATCTCAGGTGAGATTAATTATAATATTGACAATATCAACGGTAAAAACATATTAGATATTGCGTTAAAGAACTTATCCCCAGTTGAAAGTAAGAATGCGCTACCGTATTCAATGAGTTTATTTAAGTTAAACATTTTTATAGATAGCAAGTTGAGAAGTGTAGTTATAAATAATTTTTTATTCAAACTCATAAATAATACTAAGCTTCAAGTTAATGGAGAAATCAATAAATTATTTAACTTACTTAATGACTCGTATAAAGTAAATGCAGCTATCTTAGCAGAAAATATACAAATCAATAGTTTGAAGAATTTATGGCCAGAAGAAATAATGCCTCCGGCAAGAAATTGGCTCATAGGCAGCATAAAAAATGGCGTAGTAGAAAAGGCTTCTTGCACAATTAACATCACTAACACCAATCATATTTCTCCAACAGATATAGTAAGTAACCTAGAATTCAGCAATGTTGATTTAAAATATGACAATGACTTTGACCAAATTAATAATATTAGTGGTCATGCTAAGTTTGACACTCATAGCGCAAAAATAAACATACAATCTGCCAAATTGTTATCATCAGATATAACTAATGGCTTAGTTGAAATTATTTATGATGATCCGGACTTACCTTTAGTGATTACTGCGGACACTAAAGGATATGGCAAAGACTATTTAAATTTTATTGGACAAGAGAACGTTAGGAAAATTGAGGCATCTGGACTAAATTTATCAGCTATCAATAGCTCTCTTAGTAGTAAAATTTATGTTAAAATACTTTTACAACAAGACATCTCTCTTGCTAACACCATTTTAAACATAAATGCCGAACTTAAAAATACGAGCGTAAATTTCCTTAACAAAGTTAAAGTTACTGAAGGGAATTTTCAATTATTTATAGACAACAAAACAGTGAAGTTATCTGGGCCAGCTAAAATTAATGAACAATCTGGTAATATTAACTGGACAAGCTATATAAGCAACACAGATGATTTAGTGTTTGACCATCAATTAATTGTAAATCTTGTCCTTAATACACAATCTTCTTTTGAAGAGATTGTAGATCATAATTTTTTGATCACAGATGGTTATGCTAAAATGAAATTGCAATACACTAGCTTCCCTAAATATGAGAATTTCAGTAGCTCTATAGATTTTACTAATGCCAAATTTACTGTCCCTGATATCAATCTAGTTAAGGATGATAATAAAGCATGCACTTTTAACCTAGAAATGACTACTAATGAAGATAAAACATGGAAAACTACTAAGTTAGAATTGATATCAGAAAATTCCATCAATATAACAGCTCAGGCAAAATTTACTGCTAAGTTTGCTCAAGTGATTTTCTTTAATAGTAATGTAAAATTTTATAATAATATATTTAATATAAAATATCAGAACCTTGATAACAAGATTAAATTCAGCTTAAGCGGTGATAAAATGAATTTAAAAAAAACTAGGTTATTTGGTTATTTTAAACATGATAATACATCGTCAAAGCAAGCTGTCACAGAAATAAATTTCAATGTCAAAAGAATATTGATGTCAAATGACGTAATATTTTATGATGTAATAGGCAAATTTAATTGTGAACTACATGCATGTACTAGTGGTACGTTAAAACTAGACATGGAAGAAGAGACGCGAGCAGTATTATCTTTAACCAAAGAAAATAATCAGCCTAAATTGCTATTAAAAACTGACAACGCTGCTTCTTTTCTGAGAGCTTTTGATGTATATCAAAATATCAAAGGTGGCGAGTTAATAGTGACAGTAACTAAAGTTAATAAACAACACGCGCAACTTGAGCCTGTATATTCTGGAGAAATTGAATTAACAAAATTTACTGCCACTAAGACTCCAATATTAGCTAAGTTAATTTCATTTAGCTCTTTTCGCGGCATTTTATCTATTCTACAAAGCTATACTTCTATACCATTCCAAAAGATGCATGGCCAATTTATTATTGCAAACGATATAATTATGATAAACCAAACATACATTAGTGGTGATTTCTTAGCTTTATCTGTAGCTGGTACTATTGATATGAATCAAAAATACCTTAATCTCTATGGTCAAGTAGTACCACCAGTGTATGGTTTCAATTCTATACTATCAATCCTACCATTCATAGGGCATGATATACCTGGATCTAAAGGGCGCAGAGGTTTAATTGCAGGAAATTATACTATTAAAGGGCCTTTGGATAAGGCCAAAGTTTTTGTTGATCCGCTAAGCTTATTTTTACCAGGTCTTTTGGACTCAAGTATTCTTAGTATACTTATACCTTAATTTATTTAAAATTAAAGAAATAAACGCTGATTATAAATCGGATTATATAATAATTCGTGTTAAAAATATGTTGAATGGTGGGCTTGGGGGGACTTGAACCACCGACCTCACGCTTATCAGGCGTGCGCTCTAACCAACTGAGCTACAAGCCCGTAAAGGGCAAAACAAGTCTTGATAATTAAATCTTTAGGCTTTAAAAGTCAAGAGAATTAAAAGCGTAGTATAATATTTTATTATTATGAATAATCTTCTTATTGAAAAACAAATACAGCTTGATCAAATGCAATACAATTTGCTTAAGTTACTAAATAAGCTACAAAAACAAATAAACACCTATAATCTTTCAACTCTTAAATCTATGCTGAATAGAATGATAAACAAAGCGCCTACAGGGATTTATATTTATGGATCAATTGGATGTGGAAAGTCTCTTTTAATGAAAAATTTTTTTCAAGAAATTATTACCACCAAAAAACTCTTGATTCATTTCCATGAGTTTATGCAACAAACCCACGAGCAAATTTTTTGTATCAGAAAAACTCAACGAATACAGTATCCAATAAAAGAAGTAGCGGAGCAGCTTGCTCTAAATTATCAACTAATTTGCTTAGATGAGTTAGAAATAAACGACATTACTGATGCAATGATAGTTGGTAAATTATTGCAAGAACTTTTGAAACGTAACATTACCATTGTTATCACTTCAAATAAACATCCAGATGAGCTTTACCAGCATGGCTTACAGCGAGATAGATTTCTTGAATTTGTAGATCTTATTAAAAACAAGATGAATTTATTCTTCTTAAATGATGGTATAGATTATAGAAGGAATAAAATCAATGCTAAACAACAAGTGTTTTTTACACCGAATCATGCCGCAAATAATAAAGAGATAGAATTTTTATTTCAGAACTTATGTGACAATCATGCGCCTCATGAGTATATTATTCATTTAAAAAAGAGAAAATTAATATGTAAAAATATTTACAAAAATATTGCTAAGTTTACTTTTAGCGAAATATGTCAAGAAAATTTAGGACCTGCTGACTACATAGCTTTATGCAAACATTTTAGAATAATAATAATAATCGATGTACCTGCACTCTCAACTGAAAATAATAATGAAGTAGCTAGGTTTATCAATTTGGTTGACGAAATTTATGAACATAGTATACTGCTAATATTAAGCTCTGCAGCCGAATTAAGCCAAGTACACGCCAGTGGAAACATGGCTTTTCGCTTTAAAAGAACTTTATCAAGATTAATTGAAATGCAATCAGAGGAATATATTAATAAAGCAAAAAACTTGGCATGCACAATACAAAAACAATTAACATAATACTAGCTTCGCCACGTGGATTTTGTGCAGGCGTAGAGCGCGCGGTTGACATAGTTGAACGCGCACTGAAAAAATATGGTGCACCAGTGTATATCAGGCATGAGATTGTGCACAACAAATATGTAGTTAACCACTTAAAAGACAAAGGAGCGGTTTTTGTAGAAGAGCTAGATGAAATTCCTAATAACGCTGTAACAATTTTTAGTGCGCATGGCGTGTCAGATAAAGTTGAAAATGAAGCAAGACATCGTCACCTATTCGTTGTAGATGCAACTTGTCCACTTGTGACCAAGGTACATCTTGAAGCTAAAAAACAAGAATCTTTAAACAAGCAAATCATCATAATTGGACATAAGGGACATCCCGAAGTAGAGGGTACTTCAGGAAGAGTGCAACAAGAGGTGCTTCTTGTTTCTACCATAAATGATATTAACTACTTAGTAGTAAAGGATCCTACTAATTTAGCATACGTTACTCAAACTACTCTAAGCGTAGATGACACTACAAAAATAATTAGCAAACTAAAAGAAAGGTTTCCTCAAATAGTTGGTCCAGAACTAAAAGATATATGTTATGCCACTCAAAACAGACAAAATGCTGTAAAAACATTAGCAAAGCAGGTAGATATAATTTTAGTGATAGGCGCAAAAAATAGCTCAAACTCAAACCGATTGAGAGATTTAGGAGAAGAGATGGGTGTGCCTTCGTACTTAATTGATACACCTGATGATATTGACCATAGTTGGTTTGGAACGTTCAACAACATTGGCATCACTGCTGGTGCCTCTGCTCCAGAAATCCTCATTGATAATATTATACAGTATCTACAAGGTATTTTTCCTAACTCTGTCATTAATGCCCTTAAGGGTATTAACGAGAATATCAAATTTCGGTTGCCTAAGGAAGTGCAGTAGTAATTCCATGGTGATTTATACCCACGGTACCGCATCATCATAAACTCTACTCATCTACTTCTTTTTTTCCTTGCTGCTCTATATAATGTTTAATAAAGATTCAGGATTTTTTATATTCTCGAGCATAGGTTTGAAGCTTTACGCGAGATGGCATAAACTATTTTCTTTTAAAAAAGACTCTGTTTGTGTAATTGCTTGTGGCGTGCCTATATGAAACCAATAGCCATTATAAACAACGCCATATATTCCGTGATAGTCAAATTGCTGATAAATATCAAATATGCTACATTTTCTAAGTTTTTCATTTATAAAAATCTCTGGAGAAATAATCTGCAAACCAATATAAACATATGGTAATTTTGTTGCTTCTATAGAATTAATAATCTTGTGATCTAGTAGATCAAAGTCACCATTACCGTCATAACCAATAGCTCTTTCTTTGGGATATAATAAGATTATAGATTTCATATAAACACTATCCCATTGCGAATATAAAATTGAAAAAATATTTTGCTCAGTATCAATCCAATAAGAATCACCATTAACTAAAAAAAAAGATTGATTACCCATATAAGATAGAGATTTCTTGATAGAGCCCCAAACTTCATGTAACTCATCCTCAATAATAAACCGCACTTGAACATCGGAACAATATTTTTCGATGTAGTGCTCAATATGTTTTTTAAGCAAGTCCGCTTTATAAAACAAATTTACTACTATTTTTGTTACCCCAACTTTATATAGCTGATCGATAATTCTAGTAATTAATGATTGTTTATAAATTTCTACCATTGGCTTAGGAATGATATTAGTAATTGGTCTCATTCTTTTACCTAGACCAGATGAAAGTATTAATGCTTGCTTTATCATAACAGTTCCTTTAATTAAAAACTCATTCCTGTGGTTTTATTAAACCAATTTTTCAGTGGCTCTAATAAAGGATTATTCAAGTTGTTAAGAATATAAGACCAAACTCGAGGTAGCAATTTTAAATAATGATGATTATTATCTCTCAATGCTTTACGAGCAAATATTCCAATAATTTTACAATTTCTTTGTGCCCCCAGAATAGCGTAATCTACTAAAAAATCTTTACGACTAAGATTGGTTACTTCAAGATAGTAATTAATCATCATTTGAGCAATATCATTACCAACATCCCTTCTTGCATCTTCTAGTAGTGATACAATGTCATACGCAGCTGGACCTATCACTGCATCCTGAAAATCTAGTAAGCCCACACGTCTAATACCAACTCTATCTTCTAGCCACATGAGGTTCTCTGCGTGATAATCTCTTAACACCAAATGTTGACTCTTAGAGAGTATAGTATCTAAAAGTTGAGACCATATAGCTATATATTCTTTTTTTAAGCTTGGAGTTAAGTCTTCTCCCCTTAACGCAGGAAAATACCAATCAATAAGTAAGCTAGTTTCGTTCAATAGCATTTTCTTGGTATATCTAGGAATATCAATTGAAATTTTAGTTTTATGCAAAGCAATTAACACATCAATAGCTTTATGGTACAATAAACTTTCTGTATTATATTTCTGACCTTTAGAAAGAATTTTACAATAATTATTACAACCAAAATCTTCAAGCAAAACTAAGCCATTGGCCATATCTTTATGTAATATTTCTGGAGCAGAAAAATCAAGAGCATACAAAAATTCTCCAACTTTAATAAAAGATGATACTGTTTCTTTATCTGGTGGAGCATCCATTAGAATATAAGTTTGATTATTTGTTGTAATGCGTTCGTACGATCTAAACGATGCATCAGCAGGCAAGCTATTTACAGTGTATTTTTGACCTAAATAGTCATCTAGAAACTGTTTTTTTATATGTTCTCTGCTCATCTTCCTTATTAATAAACTATATCAAGAAAATACCATTCGCGGTAATTTCTACTATTCTTTTATTATTATCATAAAAACTCTGAAAATGAACAGTAATTTTATTATTTACATTAAGAAAATTCTCAATAATTTCTGGCCACTCTATTAGCGACACACCGTACTTTAAGGCATCTTCTATTCCTAATTCGTACATTTCTTCTATGTGTTTTAATCTATAGAAATCAAAATGCCAGATATCAAATCTGACTGTTTTATAAGTATGAACCAGATTGAATGTAGGACTCGTGATATTACTTTGCTCTGGACAAAGTGCTTTGATAAAATATTGAGCAAAAGTTGTTTTACCTGAGCCTAAATCGCCCTTTAATAATATTACACTAGAAGGCTGAACCAAAGCTGCTAAAGCACCAGCCAATTTTTGTGTCTGTGCAAGATTGTCTAAATTAATAACACACCTGTTCATAGGAAAATGATATTGACTAAATTTTTACTGATTGTCTTTTGTTATTCCAAGAGATCGTAGCTAATCCTAAATGTAAAACTAGCATTACACATATAAATTCACTGCCTTGATTCTTAGTAATTTTTACTAATAACTATTACCTATTTCTACTACACTCCTGGGAATATAGCAAAATAGTTTGTTATTTCAAACCACTTACTTTACAATAAGAAAAAATTGTTAACCGAAAAGCGCACTATGGTACATAGCTATCTAAAGGATGTTGTAGAAAAAGGATGGGATACTATCTCTGCAATGCAAAAAAATACCAGAGTCTATAGTGATTTAGAAAAAGCAGTAAAAAGCACTCTAAGTTTATTAGATAATGGTAAAATTCGTGTTGCTGAAAAAATCAATGAAACTTGGCAAGTAAATGAATGGATCAAAAAAGCCATTTTACTTTATTTTAGAATGAGTAATTCCAAAATTTCAGAACCAGGCGAAATACTCTCTTTTGATAAGGTACCATTAAAATGTCAAAATTGGGATGAAAGTGATTTTCTCAATGCTAAATTTAGATTAGCGCCTGGTGCAGTAGTAAGATTTGCTTCATTCATTTCTCAAAATGTTGTATTAATGCCTTCTTTTGTGAATGTGGGCGCTTTTATTGGCGAAGGTACAATGATAGACACTTGGGTAAATGTTGGTAGTTGTGCGCAAATAGGAAGTAATTGCCATATCTCAGTAGGCGTTGGAATTGGTGGAGTACTCGAACCAATTCAGGCTACTCCCGTAATTATCGAGGATGATGTTTTTATTGGAGCAAACTCGCAAATTGTTGAAGGTGCGATTGTTGGACAAGGTTCGGTTATTGGTATGGGCACTTATGTTGGTGCATCAACGAAAATTTACGATAAGTCTACTGGTAATATAAGTTATGGTTACATCCCCCCTTATTCAGTAATAGTACCAGGTGCTATTCCTTCAGTCGGTAGTAAGGCATTATTAAATGCCGCAATCATTATTAAAAAAGTTGATCAAAACATTAAAAGCAAAACTTCTATCAACGATTGGTTGAGATGTGATGATTAAAGTGCTTGAAACTGCAAAAAGATTAATTAACTGCAAAAGCATTACTACTAGGCATGAAGGAGTAATTGAATACTTATCAAACATTCTTAAATTTTACGGATTTACTTGTCATGTCTTAGACTTGATGCAAGAAGATTGCGCACTAAGCAAGAATCATTACGCCAGTTATGGTAGTAATTGGTAACATAAATTTCCTGGAAATATAATCAATCTGTAGCAGAAAGTAGTAGATGGCATATGGGAAGACTACAAGAAACTGTTAGTATGAAAGGTATCATTACAGCATTTGCTGAAGCTACTATCCAATTTATTACCAACTATAAGTTCAATGGTTCAATTAGTTTTGTCATCACTGACAATAAAGAAGCTAAGGCTATCAATAGTACTCTAAAACTTCTACAGTGGGTAAAATATAATAATGAAAAGCTATCTGTATGCTTAGTAGGAGAGTCAACTTGCCCAGATTATTTAGGAGGTATTGCACAGAATGGAATGGTCTGATCATGGAATTATTGTTGCTATAGAAAAATATAACGAACCATCAGCGATCATATCGTGCCTCACATCAAAACGTGGGTTATGTAGAGGGTTTATAAAAAATACTAGAAGCAAAGTCAATCAAAGAGCATTATTTATTGGTAATCTTGTACATCTTTCATGGAGCGCAAGACTAGAGCGTCATCTAGGAAATTGGAAAATATTATCACATGAAACAATAAGTCCTTATTTTTATCATGATAATAAGAAACTTATTGCCGTTTCTAGCTTGTGTGCGTTGGTAAATTGCTTACTTATAGAGCTAGAAGCACAAGAAAGCATCTTTGAGGAGTTTGTCAAATTCCTTTACGCCATAAAATTTGACTGTGACTGGTTAAAAGGTTTGATTTTTTTAGAATTACTTTTATTACAACACATCGGATATGGTTTAGACTTTTCTTCCTGTACAGTAACTGGTGTTACTACTGATCTTGCTTATATTTCTCCTAACACAGGAAAAGCAGTTTGTAGTAAGGTAGGTAAACCATATCACAATAAATTATTTATTTTACCTCGCTTTCTACTTAATCCAACTGCAAAACAAATTCCTGATAACGAACTAATATATGCTCTTAATATCACAAAATATTTTTTTGAAAAGTTTACATCTTCGCAAAATAATTTATGTATTCCAAAGATTAGGATAATACTACAAGATACATTACGGAGATAATATACTTGTGCAAAATATGATACTTATTTGTGAAAAATGTTCTACAAAATACCTTGTTAATCAGAGCTTTCTTTTACCTAACGGCAAAAATGTCAAATGTGTAAAATGTGAGTATATTTGGTTTCAGTATGCTAAAACGCATGACAAAATAATAGAGAAACCTATACAGATAGAACAGATACCCACAAGATCTGCTCTGCCAGTGATAATTGAAATTAACTCAACGATATGGCTTAAAATTCTGCCAGTATTTTTTTTCTTCATGATCATAATAACTAGCATTTTTATCTTCCGAGACTATATGATTAAAGTGGTACCAAAATTAGATGCGTTTTATAATTTAATTAATTTACCTACCACTACCAATGTTAAATTGGAGAGCGTATCTGTCGTAAAAAATAAGGACTTTATCAATATAAATGGCTTAGTTATTAATCACTCTAATAAGAAACGCAAAGTACCAGCTATACTAATTACTATTTCCGATCAAGAAGGTAGAAGATTGGTATCTTCATTTACTAAGTCTCCGCAACATTATTTAAATCCAAATGAGAAATACCATATACACAAACGTATTTTTAATTTACCAACTGATTCATGCTATGTAACTATTGATTTAGAAGATTTATTTAATATATCATGATTAAATTAAGATGCCATTATGCCAGCCACTCCTGAAACAATAGAGCATTTATCGACAGTAATAACAGGAATAAGCAGTTACTGGTATTGCTGATACTCCTAGAACCGATGCATTGAGAGTCGGTCTAACTTTTTTTATTGAACAGAAAAAAAGGAAGTGCGAACAAAGCTAGAAATGAACAAGAAGTTGAAGATGCAATAAGTAAAATTAAAATGATCACAAATCAAGTAAGACTTGGCACTGTCACTTCAGAAAAAGCTTATGATTTACTACGAGCATTACTACTAAAATAGCAGTCATACCAGATATTCATCCCGGTAAGTATGAGTAATTTAAAACAAGCTATACAGACAGAAACTACAGCTACACAACAAAAAATGCAAACTGAAGAAAAAGCAGCTACTACTTATGCGGTATCTAATGATAAATTATTAGTCTCAACTCCGGAAGTAAGACGCGACATTAAGGAAGAGGCAGCAATATTATTAACTACATCGCAACCCAAGTTGAAACACATAAGAAATGAAAGCCAATATAGACCTACCTTACAAGAGCTTTAATCTTGTTGCAGAGCACTACAAATTTTCTTTATTTTTGTTTAATATTCAGTACTAATTGTTTTGAGTGGTAATGAAGATATTTTACAAGCTTGATAAATTTTCAATTGATCTGGGTCGGCATGTGTTGATTTTCTGAGATGAATAGTTTTACCATTTTAAGTATATCTTTGTAGAGTATCACATACTGCTATCATGCAACTTTTAAAGGATTTACTCACTAACTCAAGTGTTGATTTGAATTTGAGTGATTCATGTTGGCCATTACCAATACTAATAGTAAGTAAACAACAAGAATCTTTAAATTTCTTCTTCTGACCAAGACTAGCATTAGTAAAAGAAAGTTTATACAATTTCTTCTCTGTTTGGAATAACATAGTATAACTCCCATTTTTCTACAGCAAGATCTTGCTTGCGGTAAAATATTATCAATATAGTTACCGTACCACAAGTAATAAAACTCAATAAAACCTATGATTTAAAATATAGTTCGCTCTCAATGACCATGCTACACAGCAAAAAAAACCGCATAATATTAAACCCTATAAGCTAAAAAAAGATAATGCACCAGAGCTCTCCGTTTTAAAAATTTTGATCACTTGCGGGATAAAACTGTAGCA
This sequence comes from Rickettsia typhi, assembly GCA_945905715.1. GTDB lineage: Bacteria > Pseudomonadota > Alphaproteobacteria > Rickettsiales > JABSSG01 > JAGVLN01. The sequence continues at coordinate 1,110 of CAMDPW010000009.1, read as the reverse complement.
TTAAAAAAGAGACTGCGGCCAAATATAAAAAGATAGTATACAATAAAATCCATGTAAATACTCTCTATCTATAAGTCACTATAATGTATGAGGGATTTCACCCATAATAGAGTTTAAATATTCTACACTTGAAGATAATTCTTCGATTAGATTAATACCTTGCTCACTCAAGAACTTATTTATAAAATTAAATCTCTGATTATCTGCTAAAGGCCCAAACCAAATGCTCATTTCATTACCTGGACTGCTGGCTTGAGTTGCTGCAATAGAAAATAAAGTTAGATCATTATTGTTATCTTGAGTCAAGCAAGTAGCTCCAGAATACTCGCCAGGTAAATCTCTTATTGGACGGTTAACCAAATTATTAGGATAGTTTTCTAGCAAAGCGTTATATATTGCAATTCCAGGTATATCTTCATATAAAGCATTTTCAGGATAGGCCGCGACTAATCTCCCGCCAGCTTCTAAAAAGCTTCTTAATATATTTTGACGTATAAGAACAGTTTGTAATCGTTGAGGATCATCCGCAATTTCTGAACAAACCAGTTCTTTAACAAGTGCAACACCATCTGTCCGCAATGGGGTTGGTGGAAGCATTGTATGAATTATGCATACCGCACCAGAAAGGTTATGAGATGTAAGCAATTCAGTTATTGAAGATTCATAACAAGCTTGAATTCCTCCAACAAATTTTGGTCTATTTGCTGCATCTTCATCCTTTGATATAATTACACCATCCTCAACCACTTTCTCCCAAGATTCTTTTACTTTTGGGTCTGGATGAGCTGAGATAAATTTCTCTATATTTGCAATAACTATTGATTTACCTTCCATTACTATCTACTTAATTTAGTTTGATTTATGATAAAAATATCCTATATTTTTAGGCAAAGTCAACTAAAAAGTTTAGGTACTGTATGGTCCACTTACAAGTATCAATCATCATAAAACCAAAGCATTGTCAATAGACTGGCTAAAATTGCACCTAAATACGATCTTAGTTTGATACTACAAAAAGCATCAAGCCTTGGAAATTGCCTAGAACGCAACTAAACTTGCCCTACAAAGTGGATACAATTTTTGTTAGCAATGATAACGCAGCTTTAGCTG
>CAMDPW010000008.1 GCA_945905715.1 Rickettsia typhi | reverse complement strand
AGCTTATTCACCAGATCTTAATCCTATAGAAAAATTCTGGGCAAAGATGAGAAGATGGGTCAAAAATAATATTACCGATGTTGATAAATTATATAATGCCCTTGAATGCTTCTTCTTAACAGCTGGTTTAAGTTAGGTTACCTGTAGATCAACTATGGTCTTTAATCTACTCATTGCTTTCTTTGATCTTTATCATTTGTTTTTAGTATGTAGATAATCTCTAATTTTGACGTATTACACATCTTAGCAGTGTTATTATAGTTCTGTCTGAGTAAAATTTATATTTCCTTACTAAACTTCTTACTCATCTGACCATTGAACTTTAATTGCATGAGATTGCATCGGTCTACGAAACTAAGCACAAGATTCCTTTGTCAAGTCAAATATTATTTCAAGGCGTTCTGTATCAAAACCTTAGCCTCGTGATACCAGTTAACTAACATACATTGCTTTTCATATTGATTAATATTGTATATTTACCACAACTAATCAAGCAATCGTTACAAGTTAATATGAGTCTTTTTTTAAGTGAATGCCTGGTTACTGGTAAATAGTTAATAAGATATTCACAAATTATCTAAACAAATACTTTTCACTAAACATTTCAAATATGCGTTCTTAAGATTTACTAGCTGTTTAATGAATATTACATTTTAAGCTGAGAAATAATTTTGATTAGGAGTTATATTATGAGAATGTCATGTAGTTCATCCGCTATAGGTTTATATACTGTTAGTGTAGCCGTTGTTTTACCAGTATCATACTATTATTATCATTATTTATTGCCTGATCCTGTGTTTGCTAAAGTTATGAATAACGCTGATTTTAACGCTCTTTTAAAAGATCCAGCGCAGTGTAATCAGAGCGCTTGTCCAAGCGGAGCTTACTTTATTAACAATCAGAATGGCGCGCAGCTTTATGCATTAGGGAGTATAATCGGCGGACCTCAGAGTACAGTAATTCACGGTAAAACAGATGAGTGGAGCGATAACCGTTTTGCTATATTGATCGGTGCTGGAAACTATCAAATGAATTCTCTTTTCAAATTAAACTACTATACGCAGATTTTAGGTGTTGCTGAAGATACGAGTGCGGTAGCAATTTCGCCAGGGATTAATGTTCTTAATAACTGTGAAAAAACGCAAGATCCCAATTGCAAAAGTCCAGGAGGCTTGGATAACTTTTGGCGTAGCTTATCAGATTTAAAAATTGATGCTTCGATGCTTAATGGTGCCTTGCTTTTTGCGGTTTCACAAGCATCGCCAATGAGAGATGTGGAGATTTTAGGGCAAGATCTTCTAACGTGTGACTGGGGTACTGGTGGAGATTGCGGGATGACTAGTGGTGGTTTTATCAATCACGTCAACATGAATGGTAAAAGAATTTTGCTAGGATCTCAACAACAATTTTATATATCAAACTCAACATTTTCTACATTACAAGCTGGTGTTTGGAATGTGGTATCTAATAATAATGTAGGTGAATTTGCTGGTACAGGAGATGCAAGCATTACTAATAAATGGAATGGATATCCATTTACAAAGATCGATGATGAAGGTTTGAATAATTTTAAAATTCCAAGATTGATCGAAGCAGATAATGAGTGGAAAGTTGTATATGATAGTAAGGTTCCAATTCCAATTGATAACTTTATTGTTTTGAGTCCAAGTGCAGATAAGCAACGAACTGATGTTTCGTCCGATATAATAAAACAAATCAATCAAGACTTACAAGACAAACAAGGCCTTATTGTTATGCCTGGTATTTACAATCTTGGTGACACCATCCAAGTACCAGATAATAAAATAGTATTAGGCTTGGGATTGCCATCATTAGTTTGTCCAACCGATACTGGAAGATGTATGGAAGTTGAGAACGAAGGCGTTAGAATTGCTGGAATAGTATTTGATGCAGCTGAAGCAGCAAATCTAAACGATAACACAGCCAGTATAATGCTAACTGTAGGTCAAAAAGGCTTAGGTAAAGCTGAAAATCCTAATATACTGCAGGATGTCTATTGTAGAATTGCTCGCACCTATGTACAGCAAACAGCCGCTTCTGCCTACAGCTGTATAGAGATTAATGCAGATTATGTCATTGGAGAAAATTTATGGCTTTGGAGAGCGGACCATGACGCAGTATCAAGAAATGTACTATGGAATCAAGATCAAGCTAATTATGGATTAATAGTCAATGGTAATAATGTAAAAATGTATGGTTTATTTATTGAACACTTTCAAAATTATCAAACAGTTTGGGTTGGAAAAAATGGAGAAATTAATTTTTATCAATCAGAAATGCCTTACTTTATGCCTGACGGTAATAAAGATGTAGACTGCTTGTTCCCTGGTGGTAGCGATATCAGTACAAAACAAGTTTGTGCATCTTTGTATATTGCAAAAGAAGCCTCAGGTTTTAAGGGAACAGGAATGGGTATTTATTCGTATTTCCCAAGTGCTAGTGCAGACGGAAAATTTAAGCAGAATGCAGTTACAGCTGAAACAGCAATTCTAATAGATCAAACGCAATCTGTTACTCTTAATAATGTTCAGACTCACTTTCTTGATGGCGATCCTAAAAGTGGAATTGCAAGCATATTGATGAATAACAACACTCTATATCCACCAGACAGCTTTGTTAATGGAGCAAGACATGGCTATGCTTTAGGTCAGTATGAATGTGAAGGTAAAGTAATTGATACTCATGACGAGTTGTAATTTTATCTGACCGGAGGAAACATGCATAAGTGGCTTTCTGTCTCTTTTGTTCTATGGTTGAAAGTGATGACATAGTTAAACTTGGTGGGATGTTTAAGAAGGAACAAGACATAAAAGATAAGATTATTACTTGCTGATGGACCGAAGATATTCGCAATTTAGGTATTGTTACCATACATAGGCATTCTAAAAAATGCCTATGTATAGTTCAAAAGTTTCATTGGTCTCTATAAAAATTATGAATCAATAAGAATAAGTCTCATCAGTCTTTGATATTAAAGATGACGGCGTTCTACACATTGCGATTAAATTTGTGGATACCTGATGACTATGCAAAAGTGATACCAAGTGTAATGGATGATTGCTACAGTCTAAGATTTTACAAGGAATTTATTGGAACTAGTAGTGTAATGTCAATGGAGAATTAAGGATTTTACCTGATGTTCAGAATATTGAATCAATATATTGTATAACAATCAAAATAGATTAAATATCTAGCTAGATAGAATTTATAAGGGATTACTATGTGACTTTTCTTTATATATAAGGTAAATATTTCTTATGTAAATGAACACACCTAGTCCTTGTCCGACAATAAATACTGGATCACGTTTATACAGTGCATAGGTTAGAAGAACGACACCACCTGATATGCTAAAAAACCAGAAAGATGTAGGAATAATGCTTTTTCTATTTTTTTCACTCACAATCCACTGCACAATAAAGCGCATACTGAATAAAAACTGTCCCATGAAACCTACTATCAGCCAAATATCTGAGTTATTCATAATTACTTCTCTATGATTTTGCCTGTGTTTCTAAATCTTAAGCGTAACCATAGCATTCCCAATAAATCTATAATGCCAGCTACAAGCCTATCTAATGTTCCATATTTAGAGATGCCATTGTTACGATGGCGGTGATGCACTGCTACAGTTGCGTAATTGTATCCCTCTCTTTTAACTAAAGCTGGAATATATCGGTGAAAATGATTAAAAAATGGAATTCTGAGTATCAATTCTCTTTCGAATAATTTTAATCCACAACCAGTATCTCTGATACCATCATTTAATATTGCTGATCTTACAGCGTTAGCAATATAAGAAGAGATCTTTTTTATCGCTGTATCTTGTCTTTTTATTCTGATCCCGCAAATTAAAGGAGATTTATTGTGCATATAAAGTTTTATAAGTACTGGAATATCTATTGGGTTGTTTTGACCATCTCCATCTAAGGTAATAATTAGTTTGCCATTTGCATTTAAGAATCCAGTGCGTAGAGCTGCGCTTTGGCCGCTACGATGCTGGTGTTGAAGGACTCGCAAATTATTAATGGTTGATTTAGCATTTACCAGGACTTTATTGGTAGCATCGGTACTACTATCATCTATGCATAATATCTCATAATTACTTTCATTAATACTCATGAAAGTAACTTGTATTTCTTCCAGCAACTTCGCAATATTATCTTCTTCATTTAAAACTGGAATCACGACAGAATATAATTTATTCATTTTCTTGTATTGTAAATTAAAATACGGCTTATAAGTGTAAAATAATATACTAAAATAAAAGAAAATAAAACATCACTTAAAAAATGTTTGGCTAACGCTATTCTACAATAACTTAACATACAACCAACAATCGCACCTACTAAGAAGGAAAATTTTAAATTCTTGGTCAAAACAAAAGTTATTGGAAATAACGAAAAACCAACAGCGGCATCACCAGATGGGAAGGAGCAATTTGTAATGCATGAATTAGCTATATGCCAAATTTGAACATAAGTATTTTCACCTCCAAAAGTATTTATTGTATAAGGTCGCGGTCTATGAAAAATATTTTTTATAATTTCAATTGTTATCCCTGATATAATAGCTAAATTAAAAAATAAAAATACAAAATCTCGAGTAAATTTTTCGTAATTCTTGCTTAAGTAGTTTAGCAGATACTTTCTTTTATAGATATATCCAAAAAATGCTAAAATTCCATAAGTGCAAGTTAGTGAAGTGGCTGCGTACACAAGCCATGTTTTTATTTTTTCAGCAAAGATTTTACAATAGAACGCATAGTTACGTAATAATTCAGTAAATGCAAAATCAATGCCAGGAAATACGATAAAGACAAAAGAATATAATAATATTGTTTTTGCTAAACTATAATTTACGTCTCTAATTTTCATGTTAGTTTTTAGCTAATTTTTTTACCAAAATTTGTAAGTTTTTATTTGGGGATATTACTACCTCATAACTAGCTACCTTGACCTGTCTATAATTTAGCGGTAACAAGCTATTCGTATTAGATACTATATATAAATAATCCTCTTCTTTTGTAAATGGATGAATCATATGATAATAATTTTTTATGTTTTTTTCATCAGTATAATATTCAATTTTTGTATAACAACCTTGTAAATAATAACTCATTTCAGCTGCCATTTTTCTATCTCTAAACAAATAAATTTGCTTTTTATCGCAATGGTTCGTTCTAACAAAATTAGCAATTTGTCTCCAGCCATCAATTTTGTCATAAGGATTTTTTGACAACGAAAAGAAGCTGCTAATATCACCAGCGAATATAAATATAAGAAATGTTAATGAATTCAATATAGTTGAGCATTTAAAGAATTTGCCTAAATTCAAAATTTGTATAATGATCGCAGTATAAATTGACAATGAAACAAAAGCTAGAGCTGCCCAGTTACTATTGGCGTTATTGATTATCGCTTGTGAGAACACTAATATGAATATGGGTAGGCAAAAACATAATAAAAATTGTTGCTTCTTCTCTTTGTATAGTTTTTTGTAAAAACCGAGACAAATAATATAGAAATTTAATATACCGAAAACTCCAATTTGTTCAGTAAAAAATTTTAGACTATTCAATGGACTATACAGCTTGTTATTTACTTCTATATTGTCATTAGCTATATGCTTGAAAGTGATAAAGTCATTTTGAATGCTCCAATATATATTTGGTGAAATCACAACTATTGTAACGATAAGGCTAAGTAGAATATTGTTTTTTGAGAGTGTAAAATCACTACGAGCAAAAATTACTAAATATACAAATAAGCACAAGTAAAAATACACAAAAGCATATTTGGTTAATATTCCTAGGCCAATTAATACTCCTAATAATAACCAGTATTTCCTATTGTGATTTTGTAATGCTAAGTACAAAACGTAAAGCGCCATGCTCCAAAACATAATTAATGGCAAATCAGTTGCTAGGAAAAACGAGCCGTATATAGTAATCGGCATAAAAGAAAATACTATAAGAGCAGTTATTCCAAGAGCTTTTGAGTGCAATTGACAAGTCAATTTAAAAACAAACCATGCAGTAATTGCTACACAAAAGTTAGATATTGATTTTAATATAACTTCAGTGTCGCCAAAAAAGTAAGCAAAGATTTTGATAATCAAGGCTATTAATGGCGGTTTAGAGTAGTATCCGAAAGCTAGCTCTTTTGACCATAGCCAATATTGAGCTTCATCAACAAACAGAGATAGATTATTATGAAAAAGGTAATAAGTGCCAACGTACTTAACCAGAAATATGCTGAAAATTAAAAGTAATGCTAGCAAATTAGTAGCTTTTATATTTGGTAACATGAGATCTTAACAAAAATAACTAGGTTCCGTGGCTAGCTTTTGCACATACCATTCAACCGTAGGTTTTAATGTATTCTCTAGAGTGTATTGAGGGTCATAACCAAGCATTTTTTGAGCACTACTTATATCGGCATGAGTAGAACTCATATCACCAGTTCTATGACTCATATATCTTGGCTCAAGCTTACTAATATTATAGTATATTTTTAACTCTTCTTTTAATAAGGCAAATAGTGTTTTTAAGTTAGTTTTTTTGCCAAGCGCAATGTTGTACACATGATTCCATGATTCAGGTTTGTTACATAATGCTGAGAGTATAAATGCCTGGATCACATTTTCAATATAAGAAAAATCTCTGGTAGTTTCGCCATCTCCATAAATTTCAATAGGAAGATTCTTATGGACTTCGCAAATCCATTTTGGTATTACACAGATATATTCACCTATTGGATTTTGTCTTTTACCAAATACATTAAATAACCTCAAGCCAATTAAGTTAGTACCGTAGCATAAATGCCAAACTCGCGCATATTTCTCTGTGGCGAGTTTTGATACTGCATATGGGGAAAGCTGATTGCCAATTTTAGATTCTTCTTGAGGGATAGTATTTGTATCTCCATACACTGTGCTTGAAGATGCGTACACTACTTTTTTGTTGTGTTGTTTAGCTGCCCAAAAAATATTGAGCGAGCCCTCGATGTTTGTTAAGTTACTACGAATGGGATTAGCAATTGATCTAGGAACGCTACCTAAGGCAGCCAAGTGTAATACATGATCTGATTTTTTAACTAAATCGTCTACCAATTTGGTATCTAGAATATCGCCTTCGATAAATGTAAAATTATTTTTAGCATTTTCCGTAATTAGATCGTAAATATCAGTTATATTATTTTTTGAGCCTGTAGAGAAATTATCTAAACCTACAACTTTTTGATTATTAGACAGAAGAAATTCTGTTATATTGGAACCAATAAAACCAGCAGCTCCAGTAACAAACCATGTTTGTGAGTTAGTGTGCAGTTCAGCCAATTTTCTTTTATAAATGCTCATATATTATATCAAATTTATTGAGTGACATTCTACAATAAACCAAGTGAGGCTGCAAGTAAAATACCAGTTGTATTTTTTGTGAATTGGTTCAGTTATTATTTTTGATTAGTTCATTTATTGAGCACGAGATTAAGCTACTTGCTTCTCTCTAATAACGTCAATTATTTGACTAATTGCCACAGTATGCTCTATTTGATTCAAAGCTGCGAATTCACTTGATAGGCGATTTAGAGCTGATTCGTAAATTAATCTTTCACTATATGAGCGATCTGGATCATCAACGTTTTTGTATAGGTCTCTTACTACTTCAGCAATTAAAGAAAGTGCACCAGAATTGATTTTTAGTTCATATTCATTTGCTCTCCTACTCCACATTCCTTTACTTGTTTTTGGTCTACTCCGAAGAACTTCTAACACTTTTTCTACTTCATTATCAGTGCTAAGAGATCTTAAACCAGATTTTCTAGCTTTTCTGACTGGAATCCTTAATGACATTTTTTCTTTTTCAAAATGAATGACATAAAACTGCATCTCTATACCACCAATTGTTTGCAACTCTGTGTCAACAATTTTACCAACACCATGAGATGGATAAACAACACTGTCCCCTGCTTTAAAATTCATATCAGTTATCATAATACCTCTATGTCTATGTCTATGATTTTGATTAATCAGATAATTATATGGAACATTATAGCACAATTAAACGCTTTCTTAAAGCGTTAATTGTAAATATATTACTTACTAGTTGTAAGTAACCTTGACTTTTCTCTCTTCCAGTCTCGTTCTTTAATGACAGCTCTTTTATCAAAAAGCTTCTTGCCCGAAGCTAAAGAAATTTCTATCTTTACTTTGTTGTTTTTATTAAAATATAGTTGCAGAGCAATAATTGTCTTACCATTTTTTTTAAGATTTCCTAAAAGTTTGTTAATTTGATTTGTATGTAAAAGTAGCTTTCTTGGTCTAGTCTCGTCATGATTAAAGCGGTTTGATTGAGTATATTTAGAAATAAAGGCATTTAATAAATATAATTCGCCTTTTATGTCTCCTACGTAAGATTCATCTATACTGACTTTGCCAGCACGCAAGGATTTTACTTCGCTGCCAGTTAAAATAATGCCAGCCTCGAATTTTTCTTCGATAAAATAGTTAAAACTTGCTTTGCGGTTAGTGGCAATTATCTTCATATCAATTCAAGCATCTCAAGAGTAGATTTGACATTTTTTTTGTTTTGTTCACTTAGTTTGCAAAGTGGTAGCCTTACTTCTTCATGACATAATCCCATTAACCATAGCACGTATTTTATTGGAACTGGATTAGTCTCGCAGAATAAAATTTCATATAGTGGCATGAGTTGTAGTTGTTTTTCTAAAGCTTGATGGTAGTTGCCTTGTTCACATAATTTTTGAATTTCTACCATTTGTGCTGGCATTGCATTCGAAGCAACAGAAATACAACCTTTGCCACCACTTGCATTAAATGCTACAAAAGTAGCATCTTCTCCACTTAACATAGCAAAGTCCTTACGTTTTAGTTGGCTTAGTACTTGTAATGGACGTGTTAGATCTGAAGTAGCATCTTTAATTGCTACAATTCTTACCAACTCAGTTAATTTAAGTACAGTTTCAGATAACATGTCAGTGACGGTTCTGCCAGGTACATTGTATAATATGATAGGTAAGTCTGTGGAGTCGTGAATTGCTTTGAAATGTTGATATATCCCTTTTTGAGTAGGCTTGTTATAGTAAGGTACGACTATCATCACGGCATCAATATTTAATCTAGCGACTTTCTGAGCAAAGACGATAGTTTTAGTGGTATTATTTGATCCTACATTAGCAATTATTGGGACACGCTTTTTTGTAATATCAGCGCATAATTGTATGACACGTAACACTTCCTCATCACTTAAGGTAGAACATTCTCCTGTTGAGCCACAAGGAACTAAGCCATTAATGCCGTTTTTAATTTGATATTCAATTAATTTTTCGAAAGCTTGCTCATCAATTTTATCACCCTTAAAGGGCGTAATTATTGCTGTTAGTATGCCAGTAATATTCACACTCATAAATACCTCCTACAAATAAATAGTTTAGTAGTTTTTACTCTGAATTTGAAAAAGTGTAAAGCCTTACTGTAATTATACAACAAGATAGAAGTTAATAACCTTAAGGAAATTTAAAAATAGGTTGCTATCATATAAGTTACTGGATTTTCTGGGCAAGAGCCAAGTCCACACTCGAAAAAAGTTGACACTAGATTGATTAGAATAATAGTACCAACAATAAAAAACAGTGCAATGTAAGTTTTATTCTGGGTTTTATTGGATACTTCTTTATTAATTGGTAAATTTTCTATACACAAAACTATGCAGTTAAAAATTATAAAGGCAATTGAAACAACAAATGACCAAGTATATAAATGTAGACCAAGGATTTTACTACCGTAAGAGCCGCTACCAGGTACTATATGTATAGCTATTTGTCGTAGAGCTACAAAGGCAGTAAAAATTGCAAATAATAAAGATAGTCCAGTATGGTTTGCTTTATATCCAAAGCGCAAATTTAAAGATACTGCTAACATTATTCCCATAAAACCAAATCTTTGCAATAGACAAAGAGGGCAAGGCGGTTCTTTTAAATAAAATTGAATCAATAGAGCCAAGATCATTAATACGCATAATCCTAGAATTTCGAATGAGGTAATTATTAAGTTGATCGAGGTAATATTTGCAGATGGTCGCATGTCTTTATTCCTATAGCTGAATATTGATATGTGAAGTGATGTGATAAGCAAACGTTACACTACCTATGACTAAATTTAATATCAACAGATAGATTGACGCGTGTTGCTGTCCACGCCATATTACAATCAGATTGACCAAGAGAAGAATAAATAAAGATACCATCATAACTAATGCTCAATGCTAGAGTGTTTTATAAATTGTCACAGTGACTTCTAAATGTAATATTTTAGTGTATTGAGCTCAAAACTGTTACCCTGCTTTAAATTCATGTCAAAATAATTACAGCTCAGTATGTAGCTCAATAGTCACTCCTTTGCCTATAATTTCCACGGTTTCTTCAACAAATGCTCTGATATCGTTATCTAATGCAGTTGCAAACACATGCAACTTATCGCATTCTTTAACAAGGTTAGTGAGTATATCAGTAGGTGTGCTAAGAGAAATTTTAGTACTACAGTCAGTAATGTATATACAACTTTCTTTATAATTATGAATTAAGATCTCGTAAGGACTGTTATCATTGTTGGATAATCTGTCTTTCACAATTTGTGCTGCGTTAACAAAACACCTTGCTTTTTGGGCGACTGTAAATTCTGGATATAATGAAAACATCAGTCCAGGAGCGTGAAAATTACCTCCATCATATAATAATTCATCTTCAGTAGAATTAAAATGCATGCCTTGGTTATTTTTATAAAACTTAAGCTCTGTGTCATCCATGACATAGAGGTTGGAAGATATAGAAGCAAAGCTGTTAAAAATAGTACCAGTACTTTTTAATGCGTCTACTACTTTTGTAATGTATTCTCTTACAGAGCTACTATGAAAGATTACTTCTAATTTTTCTTTTGTATTACTCACTAGTTGTACCTCAGTAAATATCAGTTAATTATTTCGCTCTCAAGATCGCGTGGTTTTGGTTTTTCTCAAAAGCTGAACGGCTAAGGTAAAATTTCCTAAAAAGAACTAAAGCCACCTAATCAACTGGACCAAAAAAATCGATCGCTTGCTAAGTATAGTTTTGATGGCGATACTACAATATCATTATATCACATTATAATTTTCATAGCTATACAATTTTTCTAGAAAGTAAGTATACTTCTGCTGGAGTTTGATACTGTAAAGATTGATGAGATTTGTTGTAATTATAACACTCCATAAACTTATCAATACCAATCCTCATCTCAGTAACAGCATCATAAGAGTTTAAGTGCGCCTCTTTAATATTTAATATTGCGTAGCTGCCGTTGTGGGTACTATCAAGTCCAGAGCAGCTAACGAACCTCTCTAGATGATTATCTATTTCTATTATTATTACATGCTCTAATATAGCCTTGGTTAATTGCTTAACTAATCCTCATTTGTTAAGAGCGTTGCTTAACTCAACATCTTCTTCTAATAATAAATCCACTGCTTTATTGATATTTGAATGTTGTATAGTTTTGCTTATCTCAACCTTATTTTGCCATCAACTTCCTTCGGCTAGCCTCTCATGAAACTTACCTTGTCTAGGCTAATGGACTACTTCAAATCAGCCCATAGAGAACTTTCATCTCCAACTTCTATGTCATGCCAGATGTCACAATTATATTTGATATTTTCTACTCAATTGGTTTTCCTCTTTAAATTCTTTGACTAAGTTATAGCTCAAGGAACCTTAGTATCATTGAATTAACCTGATCAGGTACTTCTAAAGTAGTCCAATATAACGAGCCAACAACTTTACCAATCTCTATTTGTGGGTTGATTTGTAGTAAATCAGCACCAGAGCATAAAGATCCATTAGTTAATATACAAAGAGATGGTATTTTTAGGTTAACAACTATATTTCTACTTAATTTATCCCATTCTAAGAGATTAGTATAAATAGAGAATAAAACTTCTTTTTTAATGGTTTTAAATGAAGATTTTGCTATTTCACGATTTTCCTTAGTGGTATTTATAAAAGACTGCTTTACTAATATCTCAGCATATTCAGTCATTTTACAATTACTTAAGTGACCCATGTGCTCTTGTATGCGATCAACTGTTTCTGGTTTCATTAATAGAGGAGGCTCAATAAGTATTAACTTAGATATTATTTCAGGCTTATTAACTGCTAGTTGAAGCAATACATTTGCACCATAATTTAAGCCTATGCCAACTACTTTATCTATATTTAAGTAATTACAGAGCTCTATTATATCTTCTGCATATTCTAAGACTGCATACTTCTTTATAGGTTTGTCGCTATTTCCATGACCAAGCATGTCAATGCCTACAACCTTACCAATTTCACTGAAAGCATTGATTTGATAACGTAAAAATTGATGGTTACCTCCAGCATTATGCAATAATATAAAATTTTTTGAACCGCTACCAAAAATTTCATAAAATATTTTATTACTCTTCTTGATATAATACATGATCTTCTGTTTTTTATTCAACCTAACATCCTCAACACAAGGTGAGTAGGTGGGAGTGAGATGTCCGTGACTGATAAGTAAAGGACCTGTCACGGACATCTGTTATTTTAAAGTAGTGTCAATATTTCATTATAATTCTTCATGATCTAAAGTTGTTGATTTATCACGACCAGCGAGACCTGTTCCGCATTGGGTCATCAAATGATCTATGTTATCATAACTAAAATCACCAGTACAATATTGTGTACTATTTGCTTTTACATCGATGATTCTTTGGATTAATAAATTGTCTTTATCACTTCCAAGATCCCAGAGCGCTATTCCTCCCAAACCTTTGTGCAAAACATAACAGGCCTTAAGTGTTACTGAATCTAAAGTATCATAACTAACAAATGTCTTAAAATCCTTGCTACAGGCATATGTTGAACCAGAGTTAATGTCGAACTTCTCTACTAACTCTCCGGAATCAACTCTTTGTTTTATTGAGTTGCCAACTCCGGTATTGTCAAGTCCAATATTATTATATAGAGGAGCTTTCCCACTTTGGTCGTTAAAATTTGCGAACAGACAGTTGTTAATATCAGTAGCTCCTTCAACGTTACTTACTTCTCTACCATAAGCTACAGCGCCTATTAGCAATTTTTTAAGATCAACCCCTTGTTTAGCCCATACATCGACAGCGGAGTTAGTATTAAACGTGTCTTGTTTGTCCAGATTTGGATTACAAAACAATGGAGAATGGAAGTTGGTTTTACCAGGACTATCAAAAGCACCATGATAATCATATGTCATAAGGTTGACTGTTTCTGCAATATTAAACAATGTTTTTATATTTTCACTTCCTAAAGCAGTAACAGCATTAGGATTACCACTTATCGTGACTGAAAGCTTTCCAACTCTCCCATTATTGGCTATATTGGTAAGATAATTCATGTAAGCTTCTATCTCATCTGGTGCCATTTGTGACCAATCATTTGAATATGGCTCGAAATCTATATCTACGCCTTCTATACCACTTACTGTTTCATTTTTATTGAGATAAAATGGTGGGTATATACCCCATTGCTGAGCATTTTCACTTTGGGCAGGTAAAGCTGCTGGTAAAAATTTGAACATAAAATCTTGCAAGTGCATCACTTGATCAGTAGGATCTTGAGATAATGCTTTCATTAATTGGGTACTACCGGATCATCCACCAGCTGAGAGATACACATGTGGAATCATAGCAGTCAGTTTTTGAATATTACCGTTAGCATCCCAGGCCTTGTATTGCACACCGTAGTTCCAAAATTGATTAAAAGAAATGTCAGAAGATATAGAAGCCCAATAGTTTGGCAACTTTTCTGGTATATTCGTACCAGGTACTAAACCGTTGTATAATGTAACATTATTAGGAGGCCATTTTAACAAATCTAAATTTGGGTCTGTACTGTATATTCTTCCAGACATTTCTCCCGTAGCAAAACCTGGTTGAGGTGCGGCATTACATGTAATTTTTTTAGTATTTTTATATTCTCTCCATTGGTCTGATACTGTATCTGGATTTTGTAGACAATTTCCAATCTGGATAAATGCATAATTTATCTTATCAATACCAGATGATGGTATGTTACTTGGTTGATAGTTTGTGCCATAAGTTCTATAGTTAGGGTACCCAACCTATTATTGAAAAAGTTCCTGTCATAATTCATCTCTCCTCATTAAAAACGTTACTCAACAAATAGTAATTTCCAGGTTAAAAAAATGGATTTATACAACCATCTCGCCGTTGATCGTCATTCTTAATATTATACCTGTCAATCAAGATTAACGTAATAAGTTTATGTATTGTAACTAGCATTTATCCAGCCTTTAGCTCCATAATTCAAAGTATGCTTCGCATGACCGGTTACAATAAAAAAACAGTTTTCGTAATGAATTATGTAAGATTTAGTAGTAAGAAATGCATTATCTAAAGATGGGATTTAATAAATATTCTATAGAGATCTCAATGCATTCAAAAAAACATTTAAGTTTCAAATGACTGATTGAATCTGTTCGAAAATAATGTGATTTAGTATCTGATAAAAGAGCGTTGAATATAAGCAATTCAATAACAGATGTAATGCTCCCGGGTCTTGCCTGTATGTATTTTCAATCTTCTTTTTTATTAGACTTCCAAAGGAGAACTGAAAACAACAAGCAAAGACAATTACGTAGTATGTTTGGTGTTAGTAGCATTTCTACAGATACTGGCATGCGAAATATAATTGATATAGTTGATACTGACTCAATATTTAGACCAATATATAATGACTTCTTTATGAGACTGTAACGAGGAAAGCAGCTTGAACAATATCAAATTTTTCAGGTAAATATCTATTAAATATTGATGGCACACAATATTTCAGTTCTCAGGATATTAGCTGTAAGACATGCCTCACACGCGGAACTGAGAAGCATAAATATCATTGTCACTAGACTTTACAAGGAGCTAGTAGTAAAGCCAGGTTTAAGACAGATTCATACCAATGATGCCAGAAGAGAGATGCGTACAAGATGGTGAACTTAAAGAGGATTGTGAGGTCAATGTGTTCATGCATTTTATGGATAAGTTTAGGAAGGATCATAGTAAACTAGGCGTTATAATCAATGGTGATGCACTGTATGGGACAACACCAGCGATCAATGCAATCCATATTACAGGGATAGAATGTATTCGTATGATTAAAAAAGGACGAATTATTGGATCAAATTGATAACGTTTCTGTCTTTGAGAATTTTGTAACTATGATGTCTTAACGCATCTAAATGTTGCGATTTTACTGCCTTTCAAGTTCATGTATCACAGATGCAACAGAACCATAATTTAAGAATATTCAGCTTACTAAAAATTTGCAACACTACCGAAAATGCATACGGTCTCACTATCATTGGTTTCTCTACATTCTCACTAAAAACTTCAACTTCTGCTATGAATTTTCTCACAAAACTTTACGAAATTCTGTTTTTTGTATTCGCCACTACGCGGCGTTTGCTGTCATATTTTGAATAATTGAATTACACTTGATCACTCATCAATAACCATCTCCAATAATTGTCCGGTTATTTGATTAGAGGTATTTTCCATTTGCAATAATATCTCTGGCGATAATGAGTTAGACTCACCGCCATCAGTGGTTAATTTACTATCTAAGTTAATGTGACTAGCTGATAATATTTCTGGCGTTACTAATGTAGAATCAATAACATTACGATTCATATTTTGATTGATGATTACTAGCTCAGATCGATCATCAGCATAATTTTCTATTTGAGACAGATCCATCATTGCAGGAATTTTTGTTTGATAAAATAATGGACTTAAGACTAGATATTCCTTAGAAGGATCCTTATTATCAGAGATAGATTCTATATTACCATCTTTCCAATTTTCCCAATTTTCTTTTGTAAAATCATACAACCTAACGTCAAATTTATTTTTATTTGCAATTTTTTTGCATAATTCACTGTTTTCTCTAGTAAAAATCTTCATTCCCGAAATTTGTCCTTTTGAATAAGCAACATTTTCAGCTCCTAAATGAGATGACAATATGCTCATAAGAATTTCGACATCTTCGGTGGGGACCGTTAATGTTAGTCTATTCAAGATATTTTCTTTTGCTTTTGTAAAAGTGGCTTCAGTACATTTCCCAGTCATATATTCTTCGCCGGCTAAGAATCTAGTTTGTAAATTATCAATTTTTTTATCCAAGATAAAATCTTCAGCTCCATCTCGTTCAATATATTTACGTTGGTAGACAAAATTTGCTAGCGACAATTCTCTATCGATAGGATCTCTAACAAGCGTTATGTAACTAACTTGAGTTTTGAAGTGTTCTACTTCATGCTGGAGAGTAGGTAAAGGCATATGACCACTGATAAATTTGATTTCTCTTCTAGTGCAATCAAATCTTTCTGGTTCATTATAAATAGTATTTAAGCCACCTATAGAACCTTCAACAAATAAATTAGGTGAGATTCCTTCTTTAAATGGAACTCTAGCTCTTTCTTCAATTAACTCTCCTTGTCGCAAGGATACGATTGCTTTTATCAAATAATCGACGTTAGTTCCTGCGGTTTTTGATTGGTGAAGAAAAACTATTGGCTCTTTAAGCGCAAACGGTTGATTATTTAATTTTACAGTAGGTAATATTTTTAATTGATTACTTGCAAATAATAAATCTTTATTTCTTTCAGTAACTGGAGGCGGCATCTTTTATACCATATTATCTCTTGTTATAAGTTAAGCAACTTTTAGCCGCAGCTTGAATATATTGCTTAACCTGTTATAATCTTCTAATACAAAACAGTAGCAATATACAATAAAAAAATATACTACTAGATAACAACAATGAGAAGAAGTGTTTGTATTTTTTACAAAACCCTCTTAACAAGCTATCTGGAAAGAGTTATATCTACCTAAATATAATCTGGAAAAAGTTCGATATTAAGTAATATATTTGTAGCGGTTGTTAACACTCAATATGGTTTTGTTGCATCTGTTGCAATCAATAGAAAAGATGGATAAGATAAAACAAAAAGATAAGAAAATGCTATTTCATATCTCAGTCTAAATTTCTTAAACATTTTAAGGGTTTTTTTGTTCATTCTCTGAAATCATAATGCTTTTCGTATATATGAAATGTAGATTTTCTCTAAGTTACAGAGAATTAGAGGAAATGGAGATCATACAACTTTTCAGCGTTGGGTTATAAAATTCGTTATGAATAATAGAGGTGCAAGTTGGGGGGGTAGCTTTAACGAACTCTTGAAAAGCGAAAAGTAGGTCTTTAAATACTTGATAAATCTAGTCTTTGGCTCTAAAAATATTGTATTTTTTACAAGTCATTTTTACCCATAAATTCCTGATGAAACCAATAGCTACAAGGTTTTTTTAACCTGCTTTCTAGTTTGTGTATTATGTTGTATTACGTAACAAGCTTTTTTTGTATGTACAACATATGTACAAACGCTGGCTAAGACAAAGTTACACGTAATGCACTATAGGGTGCGATTGGTGTGAGATATGAGACGTGCTAGCGAATCAATCTTTTACTATTCTAAGTTTTTATCCAAAATGTCTTAATTAAAAAGCCAAATGGCAATTGAGTTCTCATCAAAAGAGTTAGCCCCATCATTATAGAAAAAGATTTACGCTTACCACAAAGGATTACATATAGAGAATACTTTATAAAAATCGATGATCTTTGTTTTGAAGTGTAGAAAATAAAGATAACTCGAAAAACCTAAAATCCAGCAACTCCTTAATTTTTTGGTGCACCCTGAGCGATTCGAACGCCCGGCCTTTTGATTCGTAGTCTTATAAGGCATGTGTTTATCTAATTTGATTATCATTTATTTATGTTGACATAGCCTAGCTTTAGAGCTAGTTTTTACTCTAGGTATATTTACCGTTTTTTACCTATATCTATTAAAAAGGTAGCACCGGGGTAGCACCAGAAAATGAAAAAGCAATTTAATTTTACAAAAAAGGCAATAGACGCATTACCAATTCCAGAAAAAGGTAAGCGTGATTATTATTACGATCAATATATCGAAGATCTTGGCATCTGCGTTACTAGCACTGGTTATAAAAGCTTTTTCGTTTATAGAAAGATTGCAGGCAGACCAGAAAGAATTCTTATAGGCAAATATCCAGATATAACAATCTTTAATGCCAGAGCTAAAGTCCCAGAAATAAGAGCGCAAATAGTTCAAGGTAAAAATCCTAACCAAGAAAAACGCAACCTCAAAGCTGAATCTACTATTGAACAATTATTTGAGAGTTATATTGAACAAGCTAAAACTCATAAAAAGTCATGGCAAGGAGATTGCAATTTATATAAATACTAATCCAGATGGCCAACTTGCCTTCGTAGTAAGAGCCAAATTGCCATGGCACAGAGAACCAATGGTCAAGGTTATGGTAGAAATTACCATGAGTGAGATGGTAGTAATGCCATTAGTCGAGCGAAAGCTAATACATGGCTATGGTGAAATTATGGATAGCTCAATACTTACATACTCACTAGAAGAAATAATCGCTGAAAAACTGCGTGCTATTTTGCAATTTACCAAAAAGTTACATGAACATAGCTGGGCAAGATCTAGAACCAGAGATTACTACGATCTATACAAAATCTTTTTATCATTTTATTCAGAAATAAACTACGAAGTAATTAGGAATGCACTAGAAAAGAAATGTACTATCAAATCCATATCATTCTCCAATATTGAAGACTTCTTCCAACCAATCACCATTGCTGAAATTAATAAAACATGGGACATTTGGATTACGCCCTTGGTTGTTGAAACACCTGAAGTTGACATGGTACTTTCGGTTATCAGAGAAAAGTTGAGAAAGTGTTATGATGCATCAATTAATTGACTATCTTAAAACTTTAGAAGACCAAAGAAAAAAATCTATTATTAAATTTCATGAAGATCACTTGTTGTTGATACTAGAGGCTAAGGGCTCTAACTCTAATCACCAAGCGTGGAAAGGCGGTTATTTAGATCATATACAAGAATGCTTCAATATTGCAGATAGTATCTATGGCGCATTATGTAAAATACGCCCCCTTCCATTTAAATTAAGTGAGTGTTTTATTGTTTTATATTTTCATGATATAGAAAAAATTTGGAAATATACCACAAATGAAATTATAGATAAAAAACTTTACTATCAAACCACATTACAAAAAAAGTACAGCATAGTTTTTTCTGAACAAGAGCTAAATGCCCTAAAATATATACATGGCGAAAACGAAGATTACTCGGGTAAAAAGCGTGTTATGAATGAACTAGCAGCATTTTGCCATTCAGTAGATACTATATCAGCTCGTATTTGGCATAGTTAATTGGTAGAATTTTGCTTTATGTTCAAATCCATATTATATTTGGCTTAGCAGTATTGACTAATTTTTAATTCTAATTATTACTATGAAATATTATCTTTTTACAGGCGCTGGGTTTAGCAAAAATTATGGATTTCCTCTAGCTAATGATTTTTTTGCATTACTATTAGGCGATAAGGATATTCAGAAGAGCGAAAGAATGAAAGAGGTGTTATGGGAAAATTATAAAAAAGACTTTGAATATGCCTTAGATCAAATTAAGAAGGAAGTAGAACAAAATAATGACGCTGCAATAAAAAATTATAAAACTCTCCAAGGAGCTATACGAAAAATTTTTGATAAATATAATATTGCTTTTGATAGTTGCGCATGTCCTACTCTTGCCAAAGTTATTGAGTTCCTAAATAAATTTGACGGTATTTTCACTGTTAATCAAGATTTGCTCATAGAATATCAATTTTATCAATTAGAAGATTTTATACACCCGGGGTTAAAACCAAATATATGGTTTAATGGTATTAAATAGACCTCTTCGGAAACTATCATTTTTGTAATTCCATATTGTAAATGGCAGAGATTAAATTGAACCTAAGACCAAATCTCTTGCGTCTATTCCTATATTTGTCAGATACGATTCTGAATCGTTTAATCATACCGATAACATTTTCATTTGCGACCCTTTCACTTGCAAGCTCCTGGTTTTTCTTCTTATCATCTTTTGTTAAAGGATTTTTCTTAGTCTTCTTTTTTAGCAATTCAGATTTAACATGTAGCTTTTGTATCCCTTGATATCCGGTGTCTGTAATAACTTTCACTTCAGGATGTATTTTTGTTCTGGATTCTTTAAAGAGCTTAAAGTCATGACGCTTACCATTTGAAAATGCAGTGCATATAACTTGCTTTGTTCTTTTGTCTACAACAATTTGCCTCTTTAAAGTGTGTTTCTTCTTCTTGCCTGAATAAAACTGTTTTTGCCTGTTGTTACGATTTTTAATCCTTTTCTTGCTCTTTACTCTTCTTTTTTTTGGACGCTCTACCTGCGTTTCTGTCGCATCAATAAGCACAACCTCATATTCCATATCACTCTTAAGCAAGGCTTTACGACCAGGTAAAGCAAAATCAGGATGCTTGATTAACGTATCTTCTATCCACTTAATTATATCGTATGCCGTACTTTCACTAACCCCATAACTTTGACTTACATGAAAATATGTTCGGTATTCACGGATGTACTCAAGAGCCATAAGCAGACGATCCTCTATGCTAAGCTTGCTCTTCCTTCCACCTTGTGCTTTCTTCTTGATTTCAGCTTCTCGAAGAATTACCGTCATTTTCTCAAATGTAGCTTTTTTTACGCCTGTCAATCTGCGAAATTTTTCATCTTCTAATAATTTGATCTGTTCGTATTTCATATACACCTCCAGAGCAAATATTAGCTTTTTTTATCAAAAGTCTAGTTTCCGAAGAGGTCTAATATTCCCACACTATACAAATTAATAACAAAACAAGAGAGTCCATTCAATCTCCAGACGACTCATGGAATGGTAGTTTAGATTCGCAGAAAAAATTCTACATTAAGCTTCACGGATCTTCAAATTTTGAGACAGAGAATGGAGAGTTAATGATTATGGGTGTTGATAAAACCGATCAAATAGAAAAACACAAACTTACTAAATATTACCAAGCTCTCAAATTTAAAATCGCTGGAAACTATACGTATAAGTACGTACGGTTATAAGGCAATCTAAAGGCTGCTTGCAAAAATTCATACGTATGCATACGCATAACATTGCAATAAGTTGTCGGTACTTATACGGCATGCTTGTAATCTAGGTTAGGAGTAGTTTACAGCGAATGCACCATAGGGTGCGTATGGTGTGAATAACATGAGACGCGTAGCGAATCAATATTTCACGAGATGATTTCTTGTTTAAAATTCTCTCTAATAATAACTAGGCAAAAAAGCCATAGTGGCTATTGAACTAAGCAGTAGGCAACAACTTGCTTATAATGATCTTTATTTGATATAAATTACAATGCCTAAAGACTTTCACTGCAACTTACTTGGCTAACTTCTACAATTCTTCATGCGAATGGTTATATACACCGGCACATTCCAGGTGACTTCCTGCCTCATAGGTTAAGCATTTTTTGAAACATGGTTGGTCAATAATGCAATTACTTACATTATCAAGCGCCTCTCTCTTTTGTTCTGCATTAGAAAGATAATATATTTCTCTACCAACTTTTGTTGGTATTATATTAATATATTCACGACTAGAGCTCTCAAATTTATTTTTTATGATAGTTATAAAATCATATGAATTTAAATCATTTAAGCTAGCTTTAACAACTAAGTCATCAAAATATTTAGTATTATTTATGTCTGATGCTACTATTAACAATTGATTAACTGGAATACCAACTTTTATCAATTCATATATAGCATTTGGATCGTGATTTAACACATCCTTGAGATAATATTTAACTAATTCACTAAAATCTGCCCTGACAATCTTTAGTTTTTCAATAACCTCAAGACCTTGACCATTAATAATATTCTTTAATGCATATCCAGATAGCTTACTAAAAGTTACACCAGAAGCTTCTAGCTTTTTAATAACTTCATGCCCCCCTATGGTAATAATATCATTTATATAATTAAAAAAATCATATGAACCTACTTCATTTAGCTTACCTAAGTCAGCCTTATTGATGAAATCATCAAGATATTTAACACTTTTTATGGATAAAATTGCTTCTAACAAATTTAATATAACATTAGACATTATAAATGAATCTAAAGCAGCGGGATAACACTCTATTACTTTTGCTATTCTAGCTACAGTAAATTGTGATAAATCTGCTTGTTTTATAAGAATATCAGGCAATTCTTTGTCACCTAAAGTTAGAGCTACAAAAAGAAGTTTATGTGCAGGTATATTGGTTGCTTCTTTTAAAATGTAGATTACTTCAATTCCATAAGAAGCAACAAGTGATTCGCATTCGCCGTATGTTAATTTAGAGAAATCAGCAGCTTTATTGCCTAGTCTAGCAATAATCTGAAGGCCTTTATTATTAATAATAGTAATTAGATCTCCACTAGTTAATTTGCCTAAGTCTGATTTATTAATTAGATCATCAAAATATTCTGTTTCATCTAAACTTGATACAGCTGCTAATAATTTTTCAACCGTAATATTGGCTTTTACAAAATTATCGATAGTAGACGGTTTAATTTTTATTATTTGTGAAATTTCGTGTTTGGTTAGTTTTTCTAAATCAGCTTCATGAAAAAGCGTATCAAAATATTGTGAGTCATCCAAATGCAATGTTGCCATTAGAAGCTTATCGGCTGGAATATTTAATTCATTTTGCAACAGGCTAATAAACTCAACACCCTTAGCTTTAATAATTTTGGTACAGCCATTACTAGTTAGCGCAATGCCAATTTGTTTTAGATAACCTATAATATTTTGCTCTTTATGAGCTATTATCTCTGCCAAACTATTAGGATCAATTTTTGCAAGATGTGGCGCTAACTTATTCATACAATCAGGCAACTGTTCGGCTGGGCAATGCATGATAGCATCAACTACAGTTTGAGTTTTCATAAACTCACCACTTTGTAATTTAGAGTAGATAGATAAGATAAGATATGGATGAGAAGTTAGATTTGCAATTTCCTGAACTTCACTAGAGCTAAGTTGTATATTACCTATTATATTATCTTTAATATGTTGTTCCGTCCTAGCGCCTATCAAAGGCGTCAAACCAATCGCTTGAAAAAACTGGAGCATAATTTGCATGTTAGTAGCGTTATGCTCTTTTGCTAAGGCAGACACCTTATCATGCTCTAATAATTCTGCATTAAGACGTGGTAAGGAAAAACCTTGATAGGCTATTGAATTTTCTAAACAATATTGCAAAAGTTCTAAATCTTCGACAGAGTTACATCTAAAATTATTTTGTACAATAGTAGGCTTGACCTTTACCACGCTTGTGTAAGATTTTAATTGATTTAAATTTACATTACTAACGCCAATATAATTTATTTGTCCTGAGTTATGTATCGCCTCTAGAGCTTGCCAAATTTCAAAATCTTCATCAATAAGCTCTGGATGACCTACGGTACTATGAACTATATATGCATCTAAATAATTAATATGCAAAGCTTGCAAAGACCAGTCAAATGATTGGAAAACTTGTTCATACAGAGAGATATAGGTGTTAAACACCATGTCATATTTCTTCCCAGCAGGACTAAATTTTGTTTGAATCCACGTTTTATTACGATCTATAGCATATTTTGAAAAACCAACACCTACTTGTTCTTCATCATAAACAGTTGAGCTGTCAAATGCTCTAAACCCAGCCTTCAAAGCTACTTCTGTTAATGCGGCAGTTTGGTTTTTATATTGAAGTGTTCCATAAAGTATGCCTGGAAGTATCATTTTTATTGCTATTGCTAATTAAATAAATTAATGATTAATGTATCATCAAATCGCTATGAGCGCAAGGAGCGCAAGAAAAATAAGACTGTAATTTCCAGATGCATTTGTAAGTTTATTCTTGGATTTAAATTGATATAGATAAAAAGTAGCGCCACGGTAGCACTAGCATTTCTCCTAAAATCTTTTAATCTTCCGTAGGTCTTGTTTAGCTTGGTGCACCCTGAGCGATTCGAACGCCCGACCTTTTGATTCGTAGTCAAATGCTCTATCCAACTGAGCTAAGGGTGCGTAATAGAAAATTGTATTTGACTAAATTAATGTAAAGCATCTGTATTTACAAGTGGTTTTTTCTTGTCATTCCTACAGACATTATTGCAAGATTTTTTCAGTATGGATTTAGAGGCTCTTGAGCTTTCAGAGCGTAATTGTCCACAAGCTGCTAAAATATCGCGTCCTCGTGGAGTGCGTACTGGACAAGGGAAGCCGGCTTTATTTATTACTTTGATGAATTCATCAATACGACTTTGTTCCGAGCATTCATAAATACTTCCAGGCCACGGGTTGAAAGGGATGATATTCACAATTGCAGGAATACCTTTGATTAACTTGGTCAGCTGCTCGGCATCTGCCAAAGAATCATTGATATCTTTGAGCATCACGTACTCAAAAGTTATACGACGAGCATTACTTACTGCCTGGTAATTGCGACATACATCTATTAACTCTGTGATTTGGTATTTTTTATTGAGTGGTACGATTTTACTGCGCAGCTCGTTATTAACAGCATGGAGGGAAATTGCTAGATTTACTCCTAGTTCTTTACCGCATCTTTCAATTTGTGGCACGACACCAGCAGTAGAAACGGTAATGCGTCGGCGTGATAAAGCAATACCTTCATTATTCATAATGATTTTAATAGCTTTGGCTACATTGTTGTAATTGTAAAATGGCTCGCCCATACCCATAAAAACAATATTAGAAATTAGTCTGATTTCACGAGTTGAAGGCCACTCATGCATAACATCTCTTGCGACCATAATCTGCTGAATGATTTCTCGCGATTCTAAGTTGCGGACTAATTTTTGGGTACCGGTATGGCAAAAAGTACAAGTAAGGGTGCAACCAATTTGTGAAGAGATACATAAAGTACCTCGATTTTTTTCAGGAATGTAAACAACTTCAACTTCATTTCCGTCATCAAATTTAAGTAGCAATTTTCTAGTACCATCGCTGGAGAGTAGATCCAGACTAATAACAGGGCGATCAATAATAAAATGTTGGGCAAATTTTTTACGTGCAGTTTTAGAGATATTGGTCATTAACTCTAAATCACAAACACCGCGATTGTAGATCCACGACCACAGTTGTTTGGCACGAAAAGGCTTTTCACCAAGCAATACTACTAGGCTAGTTAATTCTTCCTGGGAAAGACCAATTATTTTAACTGGCTGACTTTCTAGTGACATGAGTTTGTGTATGGATGCTTATCCTTGACGCGCTTTAAATCTTGGATTGGTTTTGTTAATCACATAAACACGACCCTTACGCTTGATTACGCGGCAATTCTTATCACGTTTCTTTGCTGATTTTAAAGAACTTAAAATTTTCATCTTTATTTGCTCAAACTTAGGCTGATAAACTTAAACAATGAAAATAACATATAGTGACTGCTATTGTCAATAGCGTTCAGTGCATTTATTCTTTCTTGCTATAATTTAAGTAGGCATTACCAACTAGCAAATTAATTACAAGGAGAAAAACGATGATGACTAAATCAGGTGTGTAATATTTATTTATCCCAAGTTAAAACGCAGTCTGACATGTTGTAGGCAAAGGTAGCAGTAGTCTCGGTATGATTGTAAAGAATAGTAAACTGATTGCCGTTTTGAAGTTATTAACTGAGATCGCGCTCTTATAGAACGCATCAGTACTTCGTAATACACTAATAAAACTTACATTTTTATTATTAGTCATAGTCAGATAAACTAGTTACTATTAATGAAGTTCATGAGTATCTTCTGCCATGAAAGATATACAAATTTACCAAGTATTGATTTACCAAGTGATTGCCTGATGATCAGAATATAATACTAAATATAATATCAGGTTATATAAATTGCCATGAGAATAAAGCTAATTTGAAACGTTGATTTAGCGCGCTGTTTAAGTAACAATAGATGGGTGTGATGAATAAGTATAGGTATGATAGTTATAGATGGAACTGGTTAGTGTTAATCTCATATCTTTAAGTTACTCGTGGTAGATCCAAGATTTATCATCTTCTATTTTACTCTCTGAATAACACTATAGTGAAAAGATCGCGACTATAACATGAACGTAACAGCATCAGAATAATTTATGTAAAAAGACATAACTCAAAAGCCGCACCTGAGTGTTGGTAATTAAGTAGTGCCTTTGTATCGTCTACCAATAGAATGCGGTAATAGTTTTTTGGCTCCAACCCTTGAATCATGTATGTATGATTAAGGATGCGAGCAATAGCAATTGGTTAGCCAAGTCTCAGTTTTTGGCAAAAATGCTACAATTACAATTTTTTTCTAGAAAAAACTACGATGTTAACTTGTTATTAATAAATAAGATGCAGCATTCATTTCAACGCACTTCATAGAGAAGCTTGAGTTGCGCTAAAATGATTAAAAAATGGAGAGAATTATGAAAGTATCAGAGACGCAAGAGTCGCAAGTGTCAGGTATTACACAGGCATTAATAGATTCTACTAGTCAAGGTCCATCGGCGTTGGGAACAACCTTGGAAGTGATATATGAGACAGCTGCTCTGTCGTCACCGGCATCATCTATAGTACTAGATCCTGCACTTGAAGAGAGTAGAAAAAAGAAATTTTCTGAAGTTGCACGAGAAATATGTACAAACGCTAAGAACAAAGCAGGAAGTGCCATAACTTATTTATATGAAGGTTTAAAAAGTATTGGCAATTTTATTGCAACAAAATTTAGTAACGCTTTTGCAGCAGTTGCTGGATTGTTTAACAGTTTGGCTAAGAAGATAGAACAGTCTACCGTATATCAAAAGGCTGCAACTATTGGCAAAGGCATGCAAGAATCTGCTAGTCGAGGCGCAACTAGAATTGGCGATGCAGTGAAAAGTGCGCTTCCACAAAAAAAAGATCCAGCAGTTACACAGAGTAGGTAGTTATTTTTCTATCTCTGTTCTAATTTTTTGCATAAGGGTTTGATAGAATTGTAGGTTGTGTGAAGTCATAAGTATGGCACCTAGGATTTCTCCTGAACGAACTAAGTGATGTAGGTATGCCCGGCTATGATTAGTGCATGCTGGGCATAGACATCCTTCTTCTAAAGGTGTGAGATCGTCGGCATATTTGGCGTTGCGAATATTGATAGTGCCGGTAGTAACAAAAGCTTGGCCATTGCGTCCAGATCTAGTTGGAATGACACAGTCAAACATATCAATCCCTCTAGCAACTGCGCCAATAATATCAGCAGGCTTACCAACGCCCATCAGGTAGCGTGGCTGATCTGGCCTGAGCATAGGTACGGTGTAATCAAGAACTTCAAACATTAATTCCTGGCCTTCACCTACGGCTAAACCACCAATAGCATAGCCATTAAATCCTATTGCTTGTAATTCTTGAGCAGATTTTTCGCGGAGGTCACAGTAGGTACTACCTTGAACAATGCCAAAAATACCATAACCAACTTGCTCAATAAAGGCAATTTTGGAGCGTTCTGCCCAGTGTAAGGAAAGTTCCATTGACTTTTTAGCTTGCTCATAACTCGTAGGGTAGGGAGTACATTCATCAAAAATCATAGTGATATCACTACCTAGTAGATATTGAATTTCTATTGAACGCTCAGGACTAAGCATGTGGCGACTGCCATCAATATGAGAGCTAAATTCCACCCCTTGTTTAGTGATTTTACGTAAAGCTGCAAGCGACATTACCTGAAAGCCACCAGAATCAGTCAAGATTGGTTTGTGCCAATTCATAAATTGATGTAGACCACCAAGCTTAGCAATTCGTTCAGCAGTAGGCCTTAACATTAAATGGTAAGCATTACTTAGAATAATATCAGCACCAGTTTGAGCAACAGCTTCTGGTGTCATTGCTTTAACGGTTGCAGCCGTACCAACTGGCATGAAGGCTGGAGTTTTAATTGTGCCATGGGCGGTATGAAGCTTACCTGTTCTAGCTTTTCCTTTAGTTTTATATACTTCAAAATGAAAGACATCAGTTTTCATGTAGAGCCTTTGTTATATAACAAACAACAATCACCATAAGAATAGAAACGGTAGCCATACTTTATTGCATGATTGTAAGCGGTAAAAATTTCATTATAACCAGTAAAAGCAGCGACCAGCATTAATAAGGTCGATTTAGGTAAGTGGAAATTGGTTAAGACCATGTCTATTACCTTGAATTTATAGCCTGGGACAATAAAAAGGTCAACTTCACTACTAAATGATTTTACTAAGCCGTTACTATCTGCAGCCGCTTCTAAAACGCGAGTTGAGGTAGTACCGACAGTAATAATGCGCTTACCATTTTTCTTGGTTAAATTAATGAGATCAGCGGTATATGGACAAAGAGTGGCAAACTCACTATGCATCTTGTGTTCGTAAATATTATCAGTTTTGACTGGTAAAAAGGTGCCACCACCAACATGCAAGGTAATAAAAGCATGATTTATACCTTTAGCACTAAGCGTGGACATTAATTCAGGCGTAAAATGTAGACCAGCGGTGGGAGCGGCTACAGAACCTGAGTATTTAGCAAACATAGTTTGGTAAAAACTCTTATCTAATTTAGAAGTGCTATATCTTTTTTCAATATATGATGGTAATGGAGTTTGTCCATATTGGTTGATAAATTCCTCGAATGTTCGTTTTCCCATTCCGAAATCAAAAATAATTTGGCCATCGAGAAGTTTATCCATTATTTTGACAATCTGATTACCTATTAGTAGACACTCACCAACATCTAATTTTTTTGTGGGTTTGGCGAAGGCTGACCACAGGGAGTCTTTAATATGTTTATGTAGATTAATGTTGATTATGAACTTGCTATCGATTTTATAACCAGTAAGTTTGGCAGGTATAACTTTAGTGTTATTAAAGATAATTAAATCTCCTGAATTCAGAAAATCTACTAGGCTATTAATATATCTATCTTTAATTGAGCTGTTATGGTCTAACACCAACATTTTAGCGGTGTCTTTAGGTAATACTGGTTGAAGAGCTATAAGCTCAGGTGGTAGATTGTAATTAAAGTCACTAAGCTTCATTTGAAGCTAGAATTATTCTACAGTTTTCACGGTATGAGCTGCAACTTTCATCGAGACTATTTTGTCTGGATTGCTAACTGCGCCATTATCCATCGTGCTGCCTTTTTTGATTTGCTCAACATGTTCCATGCCTTTAATGACTTTACCAAACACAGTATATTGATTATTTAAGTGAGGAGCATTTTCCAAAACAATAAAGAATTGACTATCTGCGCTGTTTGGATCAGTAGCACGAGCCATAGAAACCACTCCCTTAACATGAGCGGTATTGGAAAATTCTGCTTTAAGCTTCGTTCCAGAACCGCCAGTGCCATCACCTTTAGGGTCTCCAGTTTGAGCCATGAAACCAGGAATTACACGATGAAAGGTTAAGTTATCATAAAATCCTTGACGCACAAGTACTTTAATTCTTGCAACATGATTCGGCGCAATTTCCGGCAATAATTCTATTTCAACTATACCAGTTGGTAATTCCATAATAACAATATTGTCTGAATCAGTGGCCATAGCGCTCATGTGTATACCAAATATAATCAAGATTAAACAAAATATATAGCGTAGTTTATGTATCATTTTCATGATTAGCTTGCTATATTTTTAACTTTAGCAGAAAGTCTGCTAATCTTACGAGAGGCTGTATTGAGTTTTAGTATTCCTTTAGTGACGCCACGCATAATTTCAGATTGAGCTATTTTGAAATCAGTCTGTGCTTTTGCTTTATCAGTACCCAGTACAGCTTCTTCAACCTTTTTAATAAAAGTCTTAATTCTGCTCATACGAGACTTATTATTTAAAGTGCGTTTCGCAGTTTGTCTGATTGCTTTTTCTGCCGATTTATGATTTGCCATTTATATTCCTAATCCAAAAAAACTTCCAATTAACAGCGTATTTGTATATAATTTTATTAGGATTGTCAATTATAAATGAGAACGAGATAAATAAATTTCGGTCTAGACTATTATTTTTTGAAAATATACTATCAACAATTTACCATAATCGTTATTATTAACTCTTAAATGTCAGATACTGCATCATTATTAATTGCACCCATACAATACCCAGTAAATGATAGTTTATTATCTTGTATTGTGTCAATTCAGAGTGATATGTCGATTATTATTATTTAATAAGATACTCTTTCATTTTTTGTAGTAGGTTTATTGAGAACTTACTGTTGATATATCAGGTGCATCAACAGCTTTCATACCAATTATGCTATAACCAGCATCTACATATAATACTTGGCCAGTAGTTCCTGATGCTAAATCACTTAATAAAAATACTCCAGCTTTACCGACTTCCTGAGTGGAAACGGTGCGACGAAGCGGTGAATTGTATTCATTCCATTGTAGTATATATCTAAAATCACCGATTCCAGAAGCTGCCAAGGTTCTAATTGGGCCAGCAGAAATGGCATTTACTCTGATTCTATCTGGACCAAGATCAACTGCCAAATATTTTACACTAGCCTCAAGAGCTGCTTTAGCCACGCCCATTACATTGTAATGTGGTATAACTTTTTCAGCACCATAATATGTCAAAGTGATCATACTGCCACCATCTTCCATCAATGCGGCTGCTCTTTTAGCAATAGCAGTAAATGAGTAGCACGAAATATGCATAGTATTAAGGAAGTTTTCTAAAGTTAAATTTAAGTATTTACCTTTAAGTTCTTCTTTATTAGAAAAAGCTATTGAATGTACAATAAAATCTAATTTCCCCCATTGGTGCTTAATATCAGAGAATAGTTTATCCATACTCACTTCATTAGTGACATCGCATTCATAAACTAATTCAGAATTTGTTTGCGCAGCTAAAGGTTCAACCCTTTTTTTTAAGATCTCACCTTGATAAGTATAGGCAAGTTCCGCGCCTTGTGCATGAGCAGCTTCTGCTATTCCCCAAGCTATGGATTTATCGTTAGCAACACCCATAATTAACCCACGTTTACCAGCCAAGAGATTGCCTGGTATAACTTTTTCAATGTTATTCATGTTTTCACCTTAATTAAAATTGCAACTTAACTACTAATAATAGTTTTTTGGCCACCTTTTATGAAGCCAAAACCACTGCTCAGGATATTTCTTTATCCATTGTTCATAAATATAATTTATTTCACGCATAATTCTATAAATTTCTGCAGAATTGTTCTGATCATGGTTAATATGAATAGGATCATGTATAATTATAGTAAAAGTTGCGCCTTTCTTTCTGATCACTTGCAGTGGTATAATTGGGCAGTTATAATCAAGAGCAAGTTTAGCTGGAGCACTTGCGGTCATGGCTTTAAAGCCATAAAAAGGCACCTCTATTCCTGTGTTTAGCTTTTGGTCAGCTAAAATACCTACGCATCGATTATCTCTAAATGCTTTAATAATGTTTCTAGCCCCTTTCTTTCCCTTGGGTATTTGAATTAAATTTGCATTTTGGCGAAGCTTAGTAATTTGCGTATCAACAAGTTTATTGTTAGCTTCTCTATATATAAAAGAAAATTTTAAACCAGCATCGCAAACTATTTTTGGAACTAACTCCCAATTGGCAAAATGTCCAGTGATAATGATACACGATTTACCTGAGTTACGTACTTTCTCAAGATTTTCTTGACCTATTATCGTTACTCGGCTGTAGAAGTTTTCATTTTTTAAGTTAGAAATATTCGGTAATTCCGCTACTGTTCTTGACAGATTATCCCACATTTTAGTGGTAATGTGCTTTACATCATGTTCTAACATATCTGGAAATGCTCTTTTTATGTTATTTCTAGCAATGTTTGTTATTGGCAGAAGCGGTCCTAAAACTCTACCTAATTTTCCGCATAAATTAGATGCAAAATCCATTCCAAGAAAACGCATTATTACTATAAAGCATGAAACGATACAATACTCCAGTAAGTGGCGGATAATTTTCATATATTGTTTAATTTATTTTTTAGCTTACTAATAAAATCTTCTTGTTTTACAAAAGATAGAGTCATTTTAATAGTTTGCACTTCTTTTTTCCAATACGTATTCATTCTAACTGAATCTTTTTCAGTTGTAATTAGTTGGGCTTGCAATTTTAGCGCTAAGTTTTGTAACTTTACTAAGTCACTATTTTTATATAAGTAATGATCAGGAAAGCTGATTTTCTCAATAACATTTATTTTTAATTGCTCCAAGTCCTTAAAGAATTTTTCTGGGTATGCAATGCCACTAAAAGCTATATATTGCTTTTTTATTGGTTTCGGAGTTTGCAGATGTTTAGTAAGAATAAATAACTTATTTTGATACGGCTGAAATTCTGTAATGTTTTTTTTAACGCCACCAACTTGTAAGATTAAATCATACTCTCCCGATCTACTGATTGGTTCGCGCAGCGGTCCCGCAGGTAATAATTTTTTATTACCAAATTGCAAATCATTATCTATCACCATGATCTTGATATCAGAGACAAATCTATTACTTTGCAGACCGTCATCCACAATAACTATATCAACATCGCGATTTGCGCATGCTAATTTAATTGCTTCAATTCTATGTTTTGCAGCAAAAGTTGGCGCTACTTTAGCTAGCAACAATGGTTCATCTGATACGTCTGATGCAATGTCATGTATATAATCAATCATTTTTGGTTGTGAGTTTTGTCCTACATAATTTTTACAAGCAAAAGCTATATTATACCCTAGATTTTGTAACAAACTTCCGACAACAATAGCGGTTGGCGTCTTTCCAGCGCCGCCAGCAGTTATATTACCGATACAAATTATAGTTTTATTAAATTTCTGCGGGGTTTGTAGGTTAAAATTAATCTTATGCACAAGTAGGTAAATCAAAGAAAATGGCGATAGACACCAAGATATAAAATTATTATTCTGCCAAAATTTAGGTGTTTTAAATATCATAATTTTATTAGGTAAAGTCTAAAATCTTTTCTAGTACTACATCTAAAATTTTGTTTTTGGAGTTTACAATTTTTTTAGCATTAGTGGCATATTGCTCCCGTAACATATTATTATTTAATAGTTTTTGTACTATGCTAATACAACCTCGTTTATCATTTACAAAAAAAGCAGCTTTGTTGGCTGCAAATTCATTACAAATTTCAGCAAAATTAAAAATATGTGGTCCCATTATTATTGTCGAACCAAATGTTGCTGGTTCAATGGGGTTGTGACCACCTATATCCACAAAACTACCACCAATAATGGAAATTGGCGCAATATTATAAAAGTAATTTAATTCTCCTATAGTATCAACTAAATATGTATCTGTATTATGTTTGACTAGTTGTGCTTTAGAATGAATAGCGGTTTTCAGTTGATAGTTGTTTACTAGTATTTGAATGATTTTTTGTGCACGAACTGGATGTCTTGGTGCAAGTATCATCAATAGTTCTGGTTCTAGCTGTTTAAGCTCGCAATAAATTTCAGCTGCTAATTCTTCTTCGTTTTCATGTGTGCTAGCAACAAGGAAAGTTTTTCTGTTTTTAAACAAATTTCTTAATTTAACTAGTCTCCGATCATCAATGATGTTGTTATTATTACAGTATTTTAAATTCCCTACATACACAACATTTTTTGCACCAATAGCTTCTATTCTATTTTGATCATCTAAACTTTGAGGAAGAAATAGAGCGATAGAATTGGTAATGTATTTAGCTATGCGTGGATGTTTTTTCCATTTTTGACAAGATGATGGAGATATACGCGTATTAAGAGAAATTATTTTGGTTTTTTTAGCAGTTACAGTAAGAATGCATGGCCAAAATTCTGAGTCAACAAATAATACAAGCTTTGGTTGCCAGTAATTTAAGAATAAATTTATACAAATGTAATTATCTAATGGCAAATACTGATGTATAACGTTATTCTGAAGTCTATCATGAATTATTGTTGTTGATGTTACTGTACTAGAGGTCATGAGAATGCAGTAATTAGGTAGTGCGGTTTTTAATTTTTTTATCAAAGTAAGAACAGATAGAGCTTCACCAACACTTGCGACATGCAGCCAAATAACCTTCTTATGCTTTGGAACTTTCCTACCTGCTATACCAAATCTTTCTCCCAATCTTGATAGACATTCTTTACCTTTACTTGCTCTGTACAGCAAATAAATTGTCCAGATTGGCAAAAATATAATATTAAGAAAATTGTATAATAGTATCATTATTTATATAAATAATTTTGTGATTTGATCAACTTGCTTAGTAATTAAATTTAAGTTTAATGTAAGTTGATTGTTTAATTTAGTAATTTGCTCTGCATTTAACTTTCTTGGTGCTTTAATTGGCGTGCCATAACTGATTACTATTTTATTGAATGGTAGAGGAAAAATGAACTTGTCCCAACTATTAAAAATAATAGACCTAGTGCAAGAGTAGCTCATTGGTATGATATATTTTTGACATAAACTACTAACCGCAATAACATTTCCGTTAATTTGGTATCTCGGTCCTTTTGGTCCATCTGGGGTAAGATAAACAGATTCTTTAGCATTAGCAAGTGTGATGATTGATTTCAGTGCTTTGTAACTATTCTTAGTAGAAGATCCAGTAATTATATTGAAACCAAATATCGCCATTACCTTGGCTATTATCATACCATCTCTGTGATTCGAGATAAGTACATTAACTTTGAATTTTGGTGCACGAGCAAAAGGCATTAAAGCAAGGCGATTATGCCAGAATACATAAATTTCTGGATTAGTACAAAATTTTTTATAGTTAAAATCTTCAGAAAAAATAATTTGTTTTTTACTTGTAAAATATACAATGTGCAAATAAACATATATTACATAACTAGTTACAAGCTGTATGCTTGGTAAGCTAAAAAAATATTTTAAAAACCTTTTCAACTCAAAACTCCTCGATTAAAATAAATTTTTATTAAAAATTACTATATAAATACAATCATGAATCTTAGATTATCATCATTTGCTTTGTTAATACCGTTTTTTTTGTTAGTGATAACAACACTTGCTTTATCTATACCGCATAGTTTTTTATTTTTTGGTAAGTTTAGCCCATTATATAACTTAATTATAGTATATTACTGGTATTTATTATTTCCTGCAACCTTACCTTTATCCTTATTGTTTGCTTTTGGGATATTGTGCGATACTATGTTAGGTACTCCTATTGGACTCACTTCCGTAGCGCTAATACTTTTTCAATTATTTGTTGGTTATTATAAGAAATTTCTAGTAAAAAAATCTTTTAATATTATATGGCTTGGTTTTGTACTGTGTTCTTTGTATATAATATTATTGCAAATACTCATTACATTGGTATTTGTATCTTATTCTTGGGCGCAAATATTAGCATTATTGCAACAATGGTATGTTACTTGCTTACTGTATCCTATTATACACCATGTTTTTGATTTGATCGCAAACAAACTTAAGATACTCAAAATACATCATGCGTAATGATAGAGCATTAAAATCAAGAATTTTTTCAAGACGAGTATTCATCTTGTCTGGTTTCAAGTTTTTTATAATGTTTGTTTTTGCTTGTAGGATGTTTTTCTTACAGATTATAAAATCTAAAGAATACAAAACGTTATCAGATAAGAACAGTATTAATATCATTTTCATTGAGCCAGAAAGAGGAAAGATTTTTGATAGCAGTGGTGTTCAGTTGGCGGTTAGCGTAAAGAGCTACAAGTTAGTTTTGTATCGCCAGAAGACAACTGATATTAATTATTTGCTCAATAATCTTACAAATATTTTAGTTTTAGATAAGTCGTACCAACAACGACTTGCTAAGAAGATGCAATCATCACCTTACCTACGTCCTACAGTACTGCAAGACAATCTTTCATGGCATGATGTGTGTAAATTTGAGGAAGTGTCATATGAGCTAGAAGGTCTTTATATTGATAAGGGGTTGATCAGGGACTATAAATTTCACGATTTATATTCTCATGTGATAGGTTATATGGGCGTACCAAATAATACGGAGATCAAGACTTATAATTTAACTAGATATAAAAATTTTAAGGTTGGTAAAGCTGGAATAGAAAAATTCTTTGAATCCAGTTTAATTGGACAATTTGGTATGAAAAAAGTTGAAGTGAATGCATATCGCTCTATCGTACGAGAGTTATCAGAACAACACAGTAAAGCAGGCAATGATCTGAGGTTAACCATAAATCATACATTGCAAGATTATGTTTTTCATAGTTTAAAAAATGAGTGCGCCATAGTAGTAGTTATGAATATACAGAATGGTAATGTTTTATCAATGTTATCTACTCCAACTTTTGATCCTAATTTATTTTCTCACGGCATTTCTGAAGAGCAGTGGTATAAAATCATAAGTAATAAATCCTTACCTTTAACTAACAAAGCAATCGCCAAATTGTATCCACCAGGCTCAACATTTAAAATGGCAGTGGCATTAGCAATTTTATACAAAG
Organism: Rickettsia typhi; assembly: GCA_945905715.1. Lineage (GTDB taxonomy): Bacteria > Pseudomonadota > Alphaproteobacteria > Rickettsiales > JABSSG01 > JAGVLN01. Next base: position 8,023 of record CAMDPW010000008.1, on the reverse strand, counting down.
GCTTGGATCCAGAACACAAAATTTTTTGTAGTGGTGCCGTGGAAATTAATGGTCATACTTTCAAATGCTGGAAAAAAGGTGGCCATGGAAATGTTAATTTGCATCAAGCAATTACTGGTTCATGTAATTGTTACTTTTACTTAATGGGATTACAAGCTGGCATTGACAATATTCATCGTATAGCAAACCTACTTGGAATTGGACATAAAACCAATATCTCTCTTCCTGGAGAGTTAGGTGGAATTAATCCAGATAAGGAGTGGAAAAAAAAATTATATAATCAAAACTGGTTTATTGGTGATACCGTAAATATTACGGTTGGACAAGGGTATTTGCTTGCCACACCATTACAACTAGTCACTATGACTGCAAGGATAGCATCTGGATATAATGTACTGCCTCGTTTAGTAAGTAATGTGGCTGAGCAGAAGTTGCTAGTTGCCAAATTTACTACGATTGATATAAATCCAGATCATCTAGCTTTAGTGAAGAGAGGATTAGAAAGTGTAATTAACGATCCACATGGAACAGGATTTAGCAATAGAATTACTGAGCATCCATTTAAAATGGCTGGAAAAACAGGTACATCACAAGTAATCTCAGTTGATACTGCTGAAAATAAAAGCTTTGCTAAACACCTACGTAGTCACTCAATTTTTACCGGTTTCGCGCCAATTCATGATCCAAGATTTGCCTGCGTAGTAATAGTTGATCATGGTGGTTGGGGATCTGCTAAAGCAGCTCCATTAGCAAAAGATATATTGCTTTATACGCAATTGCATTGTTAAATTTTTAAAAATTTACTTTATTTAAACTCCACATTATAATATGTGAGTAGAATTATTCAATAAGTAATTAGAGGTTACAGATACATGGACAATCATTCAACTAATGATACTAATAAAATTACTCGCAAAGATGCTCTTGAATATCATCAACAGGGTATGCCGGGTAAGATTGGAATTGTAGCTACTAAACCTTTATTGACTCAACGAGACTTGTCCTTGGCGTATTCTCCAGGAGTAGCACATCCCTGTCTAGAAATATACAAAAATCCAGATTCTGTATATGATTATACCGCTAAAGGTAATTTTGTTGCTGTTATTACAAATGGTACTGCTGTGTTGGGTTTAGGAGATTTAGGTGCGCTTGCCTCTAAGCCTGTCATGGAAGGTAAGGCTGTTTTATTTAAGAGGTTTGCTGATATTGATGCTATTGATTTAGAAGTAGATACGAAAAATCCAGAAGAATTCATAAATGCTATTAAGTATTTAGGCCCAAGTTTTGGAGGAATTAATTTAGAAGATATAAAAGCGCCGGAATGTTTTATCATTGAAAGTAAATTAAAAGAGTTAATGGATATTCCTGTTTTTCATGATGATCAACACGGCACTGCAATTATTACTTTGGCAGCTCTGATCAACGCTGCTTATTTAACTGAGCGTGAATTTGCTGATATAAAAGTAGTAGTTAATGGTGCTGGAGCTGCTTCTATCGCATGTATTGAGCTTATTCAAGTGATGGGAGTGCGTAAAGAAAATGTTATAATGTGCGATACCAGAGGTGTGATTTTTAAAGGTCGCACAGATGGTATGAATCAGTGGAAGGCAGTTCATGCTAATGATACTACAAAAAGAACATTAGCTGAGTCTTTGGAAGGTGCGGATGTATTTTTAGGATTGTCTGTGAAGGATGCAGTTACTCCAGATATGATCAAAACTATGGCAGCAAACCCAATTATTTTTGCAATGGCAAATCCAGATCCAGAAATCACTCCTGAACAAGTTTTAAAGGTGCGTAAAGATGCAATCATTGCTACTGGGAGGTCAGATTACAATAATCAAGTAAACAACGTCATGGGCTTTCCTTATATTTTTAGGGGAGCATTAGATGTACGCGCCTCTACAATCAATGACCAAATGAAAATAGCTGCAGCACAAGCTCTTGCTCAGCTAGCAAGAGAGCCTGTGCCAAGTGAAGCGTTAGCTGCTTATGCTGGTAAGAAGTTATCATTTGGTCCAGAATATATCATTCCCGTGCCTTTTGATGCGCGTTTAATTACCACAATTCCAATTGCTGTAGCCAAAGCTGCAATTGCAAGTGGTGTAGCTAAAAAAACCATGACTGATTTTGCCTTTTATAAGCGCCAATTACAATCGAGATTTAATCCTACTGCCAATACGCTAAATATTATTTTTGAACAAGCTAGAACAAATCAAAGACGCATTATTTTTGCTGACGGTGAAGAAGAGGAAGTAATCAAAGCAGCAATATCAATTCGAAATACTGAGCTTGGCAAGCCAATTTTAGTTGGCAGAAAAATAAAGATTGAGGAGGTGTTAGCAACTTTTGGAGGCAAAGAGACTTTGGATGGAATTGAGATTGCGAACGCTGCTGTTTCAAGCAAAGTAGATCAATATATAGAATTTTTATATAATAAAAATCAACGTAAAGGTTTGCTACATCGAGACTGTGTGAGGCTTGTAAAGGGAGACCGTAATATTTTTTCTGCTTGTATGCTTGAGTATGGCGATGGCGATGCCTTAATTGCTGGCCATTCCAGAAGCTACATGTCTACTTTAGGAGATATTTTAAAAATTATCGATTGCAAGCTAGACTCAGAGGTGTTTGGTTTGTCGATTATGATAGCAGCAGGTAGGACTATTCTGGTAGCTGATTCTACTGTACACATAACACCAACAGATGAACAGCTTGCTGCTATTGCAATACAAAGCGCAAAAAAAGCTAGAGCTCTAGGTCATGAGCCACGAGTTGCATTTTTGTCATTTTCTAATTTTGGTTCTGCTCTAGGTTACGAAAGAGCTGTGAATATTAAGCGTGCTGTTGAAATTCTTGATAAAAATATAGAAATTGATTTTGAATATGATGGTGAGATGTCAGCTGACGTAGCTTTGAATGCTCATATGAGAGAATTATATCCATTTTGTCGCTTAACCAAACCAGCTAACGTTTTAATCATGCCTTCATTGCATGTCGCAAACGTTTCCTCAAAATTATTACAAGAATTAGGTGGAGGAGCTTTTGTTGGTCCTATACTTGTCGGCTTATCTAAACCAGTACAGATAGTTCAAATGGAAGCTTCTGTTTCAGAGTTAATTAATATGGCTGCTATTGCTGCTGCAGGGTTTTAATATAGTTTTGGGTTATCCCCATAAACAATTTCTTCTAGCTAACTCATAACCCCTGAAGTCTCTTTTCTAAACTACAAAATAGACTCCATATACTAAAAATGGAGTCTATGTTGCATGAATCAACACCGCAACTCAATAATACTATTTTAAAAAATAACATTACAGATAATATCAAGTTGTAGACTTAATCAGTGCTTTGGAGCCTAGAGTAAAGACGAATCAGTGGTTTGGACGAGGAAAAAAATTTGATATTGCTCATCTTCGTTGAAATAGATGCGTACTTGCTGTTAGCAGTATAACCTGGAAGTGATATATTAACGAAACTGGAGATACCGAAATCCATTATAGCAATGTGTTTATGGTGTACAAGATTGTAGTGAAATTTATATTCCGAATTGCTGTCTAAAGGTTTCCACTAATTTCTTGTAAGCTTCGCTTATCAATGGCTCACCATGGGCACTTAAGAGATGACAAAAAGATAAAGATTTAAGTCTTACAAAGTCATTGATTTTTGGATTGCATGCTTGTTTCCATATATATGAAATATTAGCAGATTTAATTAGTCCATGTTCTAAGAAATACTTGCCAGATTCAACACTAAAATACTGATCGATTTTTGTCCAGTTCTGTAAACTATCACATGAAATTAGAATACCACCCTCTTGAGCGATATGCAGTATTCCTTCTATTTGTGTATCTAAGTCAAATTTAAATAAGGAACAGTTAGGAAAAGGCTTTACTCCATTTTCAACTAATTCAATATCTGTAATTTTACCATTTTCATGGAACATGTTTGGAAGAGCCCATAACTTAGCGTTATAAGAGTCAAGATAAAAGGCATCATCACGTCCATGAAAAGCTCCTATTCTAATAATATTCACTACTTTTCCTAATGACTCAAGGAGTCTTAACCCACTATTTTGTAATCTTACTGTATTAATGAGTGTAAGTTCATCTTTATTACGAACTATTATCATGTTACGACTGAACTGCAAATTTATTCCATTATGGCTAGTTTTATTGGTACCGGTAACAAAGAAAATGTTTGGAAAGATTTCTTCAATATTACTATGAGGCCATGCTGGAGTATACCGGTTCATTTACTTTTTAATTTCTGGACTGAGCTCAATACTAAGTTCGCGTAGTTGTTTTGTATCAACGATTGCAGGAGCTTTCATCAGTAAATCTTCTGCTTTTTGATTCATTGGAAAGGCGATAATTTCTCTAATGTTTGGCTCATCAGCAAGTAACATGATTATACGATCAATTCCTGGTGCTAAGCCGCCATGTGGAGGGGCGCCATACCTCAATGCTTCGATTAACGCGTTGAATTTTTTATGGACTGTCTCTTGATTGTAGCCAGCAATTTCGAAGGCTTTATACATTGTATCCAGACGATGATTGCGGATGGCGCCACTGCATAATTCAATACCATTACAAACAATATCATACTGAAAAGCAATGATGTTTAAATAATCTTTCTGAGTTTTAGCGTTTGTTAAAGCATCTATTCCGCCTTGAGGCATAGAAAATGGATTATGGCTAAAATCAATTTTGTTAGTTTCTTCATTTAGCTCATAGAATGGGAAATCAACCACCCAACAGAACTTAAAACAATCAGATTCCAGCAAATTTAGCTCATTGCCTAAATGTATACGTACTTTTCCTGCAAGTTTTGTTGCTTCAAGAAGCGAATTACAAGAGAAAAATACGGAGTCATTATTACTGATGTCTGCAACTTCTTTCAGTTTAGTTAGTTGAGATGTATTTAAGAATTTAGCAATAGGACCTTTAGCGGCACCATCTTCACTAAAGCTAATATAGGCAAGACCAGTTGCGCCATTAGCTTGAGCAAAAGCGATCATCTTGTCAAAAAAGCTTCGTGGTTGGTTGGCAGTCTTCGGTGCTGGAATTGCTCGTACGACATGTCCATTTTTAATGCCGTTGGCAAAAATTGAAAATTCTGTATTTCTAAAAATTTCAGTTACATCTGTAATAATAATTGGGTTACGTAAATCTGGTTTATCACAACCATACTTAAGCATTGCATCGGCATATTTAATGCGCGGGAATGGTGTTTTGGTTACTTGTTTTTTTGAGAATGCAATAAAGCTATTATACAAAATTGGTTCAATTGCGGTCAATACGTCCTCCTGGGTTACAAAAGACATTTCTATATCTAGTTGATAAAACTCACCAGGCGAGCGATCAGCTCTTGAATCTTCATCACGAAAGCAGGGAGCAATCTGGAAATATTTATCAAAACCAGAAACCATCAATAGTTGTTTAAATTGTTGTGGCGCTTGAGGCAACGCATAAAACTTACCAGGGTGTAATCTACTTGGTACCAAAAAATCACGCGCACCTTCAGGTGATGAAGATGTCAAAATAGGAGTTTGAAATTCCATGAAGCCTTGGGCTTTCATCTGTTCGCGTAAGAAATCTATTAGTTGGGAGCGTAAAATAATATTTTGATGAAGCTTCGTACGACGTAAATCAAGATAACGGTGCTTTAAGCGCAATTCTTCTGCAGGTAGCTCTTGATCATTATTTACTTGAAACGGTAGCACTTCGGCTAAAGATTCTATTAAGAAGGAATCAGCAACAATTTCAATCTCACCAGTGAACAAGTTTTTATTTACAGTGTCAGACGAGCGTGCTACTACCTTACCAGTAGCAGTGATTACGCTTTCAACTCTAGCTTGAGAGGCTAATTCCAATAACTGGCTTTCAGGATGAATAACAATTTGGGTTAAACCATAATGATCACGTAAATCCATAAACAACACGTTGCCATGATCACGTTTGCGATGAACCCAGCCAGATAGTTTTACTGCTTTCCCTACATGCTTGTGATTTAATTGTCCGCAAGTATGAGTTCTAAATTGATGCATCGTACAGCCATTAAAATTATGGTTTTAAAAAATTAATTTATACAGCAAAAAAATAACAATGCCAATAGTTTTGCTATTTGAGCTCGCTATCTCTTTCTTGCGTTACATATTTGAGTATTCTAGTTAGTTTTCAATGAGATAAAAGCGAGCTTTAAAGATATATGAAAACAAAGTGAAAGAAAAAACAGTTTCTGCATTGAGTAGATAAACTTAACAACTGCTTGCAGTTTATCAGAGTAGCAGTGCTAATTAAACCTTTTCTTGATTTCTGTATTAATGCTCATGTTACTTGTATTTTATTGGCTTAGAGTATGAATTGATATTTTTTAAAAGTCATCACATCCTCGCAAGGCAAAGAGTTTTAAGGTTTTAGGTAAGCCCCCTCCAAGGGTAAAGTACCATCAACCTCTAGAAGAGCACACCACGCTTATCAGACCCTTGTACCATCGAGCTGCCTACTACCTCTCTGGTTTACGTTTTGATTTACGCTTCTTAAAAACCCACAGTAGAAACTACATAGTCGCCTCTAGCCTCTCACATACGCTCTTCGTTAAAGTGTTTCTGTTGCTTACTAAATTGATGGACTACAGCAATTGTACTTTTGCCCTTGATAACCTATCACTGAAGCTTGGATTATAGATTTATTTATATTTAGCAAGTATTGGAGATACGGCCATGATTAAAGATCTATTTCCTAGATATGACCATTATATGTTGCAGATGTAACAGAGTCATTTATTTTACTATTGGCAGGCTGCGTGTATACCATCTAAGAAACCCCAAAGTAATTTTGCTCCTCGAATAGCTCCGTCAAAAGACTCTATCTTTTGTTCTGTAGGTTGCATCATAATTAAGTCTAAAATTTCTGAGCTATGCCACTCATCTACAGTTATATGAACAGTAAAAAATTTTAATCCTTCTTCACTATCTAAGTTATAAAATTTCCTTAAACCATCGATCTTAGATTTAGCAACGTCTGGTACTTGTCGTTCATAGGCGTATAAAGCACCTAAGCCCATAGCGTATGATGTTTTGGTTAGGTTAAAGTAACCATGTATAAGCGCGTTAGTATTTTCCAGTTTGGTTACATTTTTTACAGCCTCTCTGGTAGCGCCAAGTTTTTCAGCAAATCTTAGCCATAGCTCAGGATGATTTTCCTCACCTGCTTCTTCATCATTTAAGTTAGCAAGTAGTATTTGTCGGGAAGGCAAATCTTCACATTTTGAGTGTATAGTACTGATGTATCTTGGGAAAGCATCAACATGATGATAGTATTGCTCAGCATATCGCTTCAAAGTCTCCATAGATAATTTCCCTTCTGACCAATTTTGGTAAAATGGATGTTTAAGTAAGTGAAATTTATCTAAGATTTCTTGTGAATTATTTATAATCATTCCTTACCAAATCTATATTCATAAAATTTGCACACCAAATAACAATATCGTCATCATATTATCTCTATCATAAATAGATTAAAGTCACAATAATGAAACACACTAATCTAACCTAGGATAGAATGTTGTAATAAAATTGTCTATTAATTTTAAGAAGAATTGATGCAATGAAAAAATACTCTGTATAGGTGGTATATCATTTAGTTTAGAACCAACACTTGCTGGCAATGGTAAGTAGTATTTTTTTAAGAGACCTTGGCTGATAAATGAAGTACTAGCGGTAAATCATTTTCTTATTAAGATTGGTAGAGTGAATGCTTTCAACTATAAGTTATTATGAAGTACAAATGTATGCGGTGATACAATTCTTTTAGTCAAGCACCGCTACTGGTAGTTTTTCCTAAACTAGTCATTAGGTTTATGTTGTTAAGTGTGGAGAGGGTTAATAACCTAGCCTTTAGGCTCATACTTTAGTTATTTTATCTATGCACTAAAACATGGAGCATAGAAAATGAATTACAGACGGGGTCACATAGTCTATATACTTAAAATACCACATGGTCTTTTGTATAAAGTACAGATA
>CAMDPW010000007.1 GCA_945905715.1 Rickettsia typhi | reverse complement strand
AAATTCTGTTATCATACAAATATATTCAGAACGGCTAATACAATATAAGCAAACAAGTTTGTTTTTGTAATTTATTAGTTCGTTTGTAAGAAAGATATGCTAGATACGTATAATCTCAGTCTGTAAGTTAGCAAAATTAAATGATGTATTTGATTCATTTAATCTTATTTTCTTACTATAATCTCGAATTTACTAAGGATTAATTATGAAAAAAATTATCTTAGCAGGTAGCGCTGCCAATGCTCTTGAATGGTATGATTTTGCATTATACGCTAGTTTTTCCAGCATTCTTAGTAAAAAATTCTTTCCTTCATACGATCCTAGTACCGCTTTGTTAGCGACATATGTAGTGTTTGCTGTGGGGTTTTTGATGCGTCCGTTAGGGGCGGTGTTATTTGGAACAATTGGTGATAAATTTGGTAGAAAATCCGCGCTTAGTTTGGCTATTTTATTAATGTCAATTCCAACTGCATTAGTTGGAGTGCTGCCAACTTATGAGACTATTGGAGTGGCGGCACCAATTCTTTTGACTGTGATGCGATTATTACAAGGTTTATCATTAGGTGGAGCACTTATTGGTTCAGCTTCTTATATAGTTGAGCATGCTTCTCCTAAAAATAGAGGTATATCTGGTAGTTTTACAATGTTTAGCTTATGTTTTGGCTTTATGACAGGTTCCGCAATCGCTTGGGCTTTATCGACGTATTTATCTGTTGAGGCTTTTGAAAGTTATGGCTGGAGACTCCCTTTTCTATTTGGTATAGTTATTATAGGAATGAGTTATTATTTTCGTTATCATGCATTGGAAAGTCCTGAATTTAAAAAAACCAGGGATGCTGGTCATCTTATAAAAAATCCTTTTCGTGAATTGTTAAACACATATAAACTAGTGATGTTTTCTTCTATTTTAATCAACTCTTTAGGTTCGGTTGGATTTTATGCATTAGCAGTTTATGTTGCAGGGTACTTACAAACTACTCGTGATCTAAGTTTATCGGATGTAAGTATTATGAGCACTTGGTCCATGGCTGTCATTATGTTCAGTGTAGTTTTTGCTGGTTGGTTGTCTGATGTTTTTGGACGTAAATTATGGTTTGTGCTGATTGCTATAATTACAGCTATTTTAATATGGCCTGTATGCGCCATGATTGAAACTGGTGGATATACTGAGATTTTTATAGCACAAATAATATTTGCACTTTTAGTAGGTTGTTGGATTGGTCCAGAACCAGCATTACAAATAGAAATGTATCCTACTTATGTGCGTAATACAGGAGTTTCTGTATCATATAACCTTGGATGTGCAATTTTTGGTGGTGCTACACCAGTAATTTTTAAAATGCTGTTTGGTTATTTTCAGTCAGTGTATGTGGTAGCTTGTTATATTGTTTTGGTAGCTTTACTAAGTCTTGTAGGGCTATTTTTTTATAAAAATCGGATTTAAAAATCGAGATAGAGCTTGTTAAAAATCTGGTTTGATCGCTAATTGGTGATATACTTGGTGGGACGTGACGGATGGTTCTGAATGTTTTATTTTGTAGTTAGAAAAATTTATGAAATTGTTTCGATAAGAGCTATCTTAATCTTATGAAATGCAATTCATTGTGAGAAGAACAAACTTGTGATAATGATTTATCGCAAGTGCATTTGTAGCTGTACTTAAGCAATATTTGCATCATTTCAGGTTGTGTGTTAAAATAATAAAGAACTACCGTATATTATTACATTACTTCTTTTATCTATTTAGCTCCGTGTATTGAAGAAGACTCTTTGTCTGGAAAGAGATGAAGGGCGTGCCAAGTTTCTTGGATAGTTGCGTTGCGGGGGAGGCCAAATCGAAGCCTAAAATGTGCGGTTAATCAAAGCTGTCTAATAGTAGCGATTTACTCATTAAGAAATCTGATCTCTTTGCAAGCTAAGCTGTAGGAATATTTATTACTTCAAGTAAGATAGGATAGCGCAATAGTGTTCCATAAATCTTTTGCTTAATTTTTTTGGGTTTAATGTCCTATCTATAGATCTTACAGTGAAAACTGTTTTATCAATTGGTGGTGTGATCAAGCAATATACATGGCAATGATTGAGAAAATGTTAGGGATTAAAAACAATCATTACCGCTGCTTTGCCAAAAGAGATTGCTCTGTACACAAATAAATATGATTGATTTTATCGCTATATGAAATTATTAGAAACAATAGCTCAAGGTATGCAAGATAGTATTATTGATGCAACATAACAAAACAAAGTAAATACAATATATTAGAGGTAATACAGCTTAGGATTTTAAAATGCATTATTCCTCTATAACTAGCTATTAGCAAGATGTATAGAGGTTGCAAATGAAAGATTAGGATTACGTGCGTACCCCCCTTATACAAAAGTGGCTACGAAGATTGTACCAGGAAATAATTTTGCTGTTAATTCTATCGGTCTTATGGTGCTGGAACAGCATTGCTTGGTTTTATGACAGCGCAGAAAAATGCTAAAGAAGAATTCGTTAATTTTAGGACTAAGTACTAGGGTAAATGCTTTCTCATATACACATTCATTAATAGTTGCTACTTGCCCAATAATACTTACTGCTAAAACAGTTGATATATTGGTAGAAAAAATGGAAGCTGCAGAGATTAGTTGATTATTTATGAGTAGGACGCAATTTACTTATATACCAGAAGTCTTATATTCGGCTGGAGGGGAAGAAGAGCAGAGAGATGTGATAGATATCCACTTCATAATGGGGGCCCCCCCTGTACTCAACCAAATAGACAGAGCTACAGCCCTTCTCTAGCGCCTCCTAGATGAATCAAAGATAAAAAAGAGCTCTTACTGAAAGTGATACAGGAGATAATGGGTAAACATATACAGCATTTAATTTAGCAGCGTTTCATGGACAAAAAAGAGATAGTTGAATTTCTGACTGTGAAATATTTTATTTTAAAAATTCATTTATTAGCAGTGTTCGTGGGTTCAAATATATTTTTTTCAACTCAGTCTTGCATTCTGTATTTTCTTTCAAAGCAATACAAGGTAATTAAAGTATACACACGCATTAGATTAAAGTGCTTAGTGTAAACAGTGTTATATTAGGAGCTGTATGCAAAGATACTACTGACAGCCTAATTTACCTACCATATCAATAGTTTGTTGTTTGTTTTCAGTTGAGCGATCTGGATACTCTTTTTCTAACTTGTCTAGTATTGAACAGGCTTTAGTTTTTTTATTTAGCTTTATAAGTGACTTAGATAGAGCTAGTAAACTATCCGCGGCTTTTGTGTTGTTCGGGTAATTTTTGTAACTTTTAAGATAATGAATCGCTGCTTTATCATAAAATTTTTGTTTTAAATGTGCCATTCCTATTAAGTAATACGCTTCACCAGCAAGATTATTTGCTTTATTGTCATTAATGTATTTTTCAAGGTTAGCAATAGCTTTACTATACTTGCCCTGGGCAATTAATTCTTCATCATTTTTAAATGATGAAGTTGTCATAATTTCGTTTCTCTTACTTTCAGGGGATGATTTTGTGCTATTTATAGACATCGCGTTCGTTTCTTGTTTTCTTCCTAATTGATTGAAGCGGTAATCAACATCAGCAGATAAATTACGAATACGTTCTAAAACTTGTTGAAAAGTATGATCAAAATACTCAAATTTGCCATTCAGTTCTTGCATTTTTTCTTCTAACGCTAGTAACCTAGAATGTAAAGATGCATTATTTGCTGCGGAACTGGTTTGGGCATTGAGTAAATGTTGCAAGTCTACAACTCTCTTCTCTAACAGCAAGATTTGGTTTTCAAGCCGCTCTATCTTGTCTATTAAAGATTTATTACTACTTGGCGTAGCATATGCCTTAAAGTTAACCAGTAAAACACATAAAACAATGCATCTTATAATTTTCATTCTCTATTCTAAATATTAAGCTTTAGTTTACAACAGCTGTTGCTCTACGATTTTCTCTCCAAGCTTCTTCATCACTGCCAAGTACAGCAGGACGTTCCTTGCCATAAGATATTGTTTTGATACGAGAAGCATTAATACCAGCTGCAACTAAGAATTGCTTTGCAGAGTTAGATCGTTTCTCTCCAAGTGCTAAGTTGTATTCACGAGTACCTCTTTCATCGCAACGACCCTCAATGATCACATTAACATAAGAGTATTTTTGTAACCAACCTACTTGCTTGCCAAGTACCTCATTTGCTTCAGAGTCTAACATTGAGCTATTAAAAGCAAACAATATATGATCGCCTACATTTGCTTCTAGATCTGATTGCGTACCTGGCTCAACATAACCTTTATGGGCACCTGAACAGGCTACTGCTGAAATCATCAGGAATATAACGCATACCATTTTTTTGAACATTTTTTTACCTCTCAATTGAAATTGAATTTAAAGTTATAATTAACTTTCACTGGGAATTATAAATTAGCAAACATTAAAAGGCAATTTACATATAACATTAATATAGGTTGAGCTATTTTTTAATGTAATAATGGTGACCAAGAAGCATCAGTCGCTTCTTCTGGGGTCCCGATCATTCTTTCGTTTTGGCCAGTAATGTCGATAGCATAAATTTTGGTACGACTTGCATCTTTACCTCTAGGTCTTTCGCCTTTTTCATAGAGTATTACTCTGCCATTTGGTGACCAGGTTGGACCCTCAACAATCCAGCCGCGCGCAATTATTCTTTCTCCAGATCCGTCTGGTTTCATTACTCCAATATAAAAACCACGCCCCGGTATTGCTTTAGTGAATGTTATTAAATCTCCTCTCGGTGACCAAACAGGGCTGGTGTACAAACCTGTACCAAAACTAATACGTTGTATTTCGCTACCATCAAAATTCATGACATACAAATGACGACCCCCACCCATATCAGAGTTGAAGATTATTTTTTTATTATCTGGTGAGGCAGAAGGTGATGTACAAATCGATGTACAGAAAGTCAATTGTTTTTGCTGCATGGTTAAAAAATCTAGCAGATAGATATTACTCACCCCATTTACAGCTGCCGACAATAGCGCATTCTTGCCATCGTTTGTATAACGGGGAGCAAAAGACATTCCATGGAAGGATCCCAGAGAATGCGAACGATGAGTGTTAATATCCATAACACGAACTCTTGGTTTTAATGGATCCTCATATGATAAATACATAAAGTGCCTTGCGTTCGGAGAGAATCTAGGAGTTAGAACTAAATGTTTTCCATCTGTTAAAAAATGGTGATTTGCTCCATCTTGATCCATAATAGCTAAGCGCTTAACTCTTTTGCTAGCTGGTCCATGCACAGCAACATAGGCTATTTTAGAATCAAAATATCCATCTTCACCTGTAAGTCTCTTATAAATTTCATCAGCAATCTTGTGTCCTGCTCGGCGCCAGGTATCTGACTTCATTGTAAAAACCGCTCCTCCAGCTTGTTTTTCTGAGAATGGGTCCCATAAACGAAATGACACTTTTAATTTACCGTACTCAGCTTCTATTGAGCCAGTTATCAAAGAAGCGGCATTGATTTGTCTCCAAGCAGAAAATTGCGGTACAGAATCAATACCCGTAATGTTCTCGATATGCGCTCGTTTATTGATTATCCTGAATAAACCAGAGCTTGTTAGATCATTTGCTATGACTTCAATAATCTTATTATTAAGGCTTTTAGCTTCGGAGTTTGTTCCATGAAAGTCTGTAATTGCAATTGGCACAGGATCTATGTTACCGCGTGTTATATCTATATGGGTTAGGGCTAGAGTTTTAAATGACATTAAAGTCAAACAAAAAAAGCTTACAAATATTTTCATAATGATACAAATCAAATTTACGATTTTGTGATCATATTTGTTGTTATAGAGCCTTGCAAGCGTTTTTTATTCTAATCATTGCTTTCTTAATTACAGTCTCAGATGTAGCGTACGATACTCGGAAAAATCCATTGAGGCCAAAAGCACTGCCAGGAATTACTGCAACCAGCGCGTCTGTAAGCAAATACTGACAGAAGTCAGTATCATTATTGATTAAAACACCACTAGGTGTTTTTTTACCAATAAATTTTTGACAATTAGGGAATAAATAAAAAGCGCCACCTGGCGTATCGCAAGTCATCCCATCAATTTCTCTTAGAAGAGCCAAGCTAAGATCGCGTTTAATTTTAAAAGCCGTTTTGTTTGTGGTTATAAAATCCTGAGTGCCAGTCAAAGCCTCCATTGCAGCATATTGACTGATACTACAAGGGTTAGAAGTGCTTTGCGACTGTATAATTGACATCGCTTTAATTAAATTTTCTGAACCAGCGCCGTAGCCAATTCGCCAACCTGTCATTGCATATGCTTTAGATACGCCATTTAGGATAAAAATCCTTTCTATAAGATCAGGCGCTATTTCCGCTAAGGTACAAAACTTTTGATCATAAGTAATATGTTCGTACATATCATCTGATAAAATATGAACATTTTGGTGTTTTATTAGCACATCTGCAAGTTGTCGTAATTCTTCTGCAGTGTAAACGCTACCAGTGGGGTTGCTAGGAGAATTTAAGATTAACCATTTAGTTCTACTATTAATTGCTCTTTCAAGTTGCTGTGGTGTTAATTTGAATGCTAATTCTTCTCTGCAAGGAAGGATTATAGGAATGCCTTCTGCAATAGACACGATTTCTGGATAAGAAACCCAATAGGGCGCTGGTATAACTACTTCGTCCTGGGGATTAAGTGTTGCCATCATGCAATTATACAGTACTTGCTTACCGCCATTGCTTACTGTGATTTGAGAAGACTTAAAATCTAAATGATTTTCTTGCTTGAATTTTTGGCATATAGCTTCTTTCAGCTCGATAATTCCATCAACAACTGTATATTTTGTTTTACCTTGACCTATTGCATTAATTGCAGCATTTTTAATATTAAGAGGAGTGTCTAAATCTGGCTCACCAACTGTTAAATTGAGAACATCAATGCCTTTTTTTTGTAATTCATTCGCTTTAGCAGAAAGCACCAAAGTTGGCGATGGTTTAATTTTAGATAAACGATTAGCAATCAGAGGCATTGACAACTCCTTCTTTTCAATATTAGACTACACTTAACAGCGAGTTACTGACAATATTGTAGTAGCAATAAGAGATATTGTTTTTTTATGGAAATATCAATGGTGAATGTATTAAAAAATTGTTTTAGTAGAAAAAATATATACAAATATTACGATGTTTTTTGTCACTTTGTTCGTGATAAAATGTTAAAATTAAAAAATCTCGTAGAAACTAATTATCAACTAGGATTGCACCACTTAAGACTGCATAATGTATTTGATGCAGAATTGCGTTTTCGCATTGTTTTATATTTGAAACCAGACCACATAGGAGCTCTTTATAATTTAGCAAAATGTTACTTTATTAAAGATAAAAATGAAAAGGCTCGTACTTATTTGAATAAAGCGCTGAAATTAAACCCCAATCATCCAGAGGCTAAGTATTTACTAGGGGTGATAGTGGATAAGAAATCTGTGAAACTCATTCCCTTATCAATTATTGAAGATTATTTCAATGACTACGCTCATAAATACGATATAGATTTTAATATTGCACAAGGTTGCAAAGTTTCAGCGGATTTGGTAGATCTGCTTAAGAATTATTTAACTAAAGAACAGTGTTATTCCGTGCTAGATTTTGGTTGCGGTACTGGACAGTGCGGTTCACAATTTGTTAAAGTATTTCCTACTCTTGAATTATACGGTTTAGACATATCACGAAATATGTTGCAAGAAGCTGCGAAACATGTGGTGAACGATGTGTCGATTTATAAATTACTTATACATCAAGATTATAACGAATTTTTATTAAAAACTAAAAGTACGTACGATGTTATTTTAGCTGGGCTATCGTTACATTATCAGATGTCTTTTTCTGCCATACTTCAACACATGGCTGCTATAGTAAGTACACATGGGCACATCGCCTTTGTTGTAGAAAAATCAGATGAAGATACACTTGAAGCAAGTTTAAATGGCAATTTTGAGAATTTTTATTACAATGAAGACTATGTAAAGCATGAAATAAAAAAAGCTGGTTTGAAATTATTAAAAATCGAGCAGTCAGCAATAAAAAACGATAGGGTTGGACTAGTATGCATTTGTACAAAGCAATAGGAAAGACGGCAATATTAATGATCATTTTTTTTACAAGTAATTGCTATGCAAGCAATGTTCATCCAGGATATAATGGCAAATGCTCTGAAATTATAGATCCGTATGAGAAGTTTAATAGGGCGATGTTTCAAGTAAATTTGACCCTTGATCATACCATTTTGAAACCAGTGTCAACGCTATATAAAAAAACTATGCCAGCTTGGGGAAGAGATAGGGTCACTGATTTTATAAGTAATTTAAAGTCGCCTTTAACTATTTTGAACAATACCATACAAGGGGATGGCGGTTCTGCTTTTAGAGCATTCTGGCGGTTTTTTATTAACACAACTTTTGGTCTTGGTGGGGTGTTAGATTTTGCAAGTGGTTTTGGATTAGAAGAAAGAAGACAGGTGTTTGGTGATAGTTTTGCTTACTACGGCGTGGATTATGGCGCATACTTGATGTTGCCTGTTATAGGTCCTACTACTATAAGAGATGCTACAGGCAAAGTGTATGATGCCATACTTGATCCTAATAATTTAGTTCTTAGTAGAGACCAACTAATCGCGCTTTATACGGCCAATACTATTACTACGCGTGCTGATTATCTGGATATCACAAACTCTATGGAAGAAAATTCTTTGGACTATTATGCTCAAATAAGAAGTATGTACATTCAAAATAAAGCACAAAATAATCCAAGATGCAAAAACCACACAATAGATTATAACATGTATACTGAGGAAGTAAAAGATGAGTAAAATACAAAACGCAATTATGAGAAGTGTATTAGCTGCGATCTTCATAATCAATGTAAATACTGCTTGCGCAGATCCATCACAACAAGTTCATGATTACATTAATTCGCTGGCGAATCAGACAATTAATATAGTACAAAACAAATCTACAGCCTCGCAAGAGAAAACAGATCAAATATTTTTGCTTTTACGCAATAACTTTAATCTGGAGTGGATGGCAAAATTTGTTCTTGCGCAAAATTATAGACAATTATCGCCATCTCAAAAAACTGAATATCAGTCTACTTATGCAGAATTCTTTCTGCATAACTATTTACCAAATTTAATGCAATATACAGATGAATCATTCAGAATATTAAGAGTACTAGAATCAACCCCTGGTAGTTTTACAGTTGAAACTCAAATTCTAAGATCTGGCGGTAAAGCTCCTGTCTCAATTAATTATCAAGTAAAGTCTAAGCAAGAGAATATAGAGCAGTATCAGGTGATTGATGTTGTGGTAGAGGGGATTAGTGCTATAATGTCACAACGCTCTGAATTTGCGTCTACCATACAACAATCTGGTGTTGATGGATTTATTATACAATTGCAAAACAAAGTGAAAGTAATGTCTAGCAAATCATAGTAGTTTTAATCTCAGATATTTTACGGCTTTTAGTCTCATTTATAGCTACAACTAAGCTCTTTCGATATTGATCTGCGAAAGACATATCGGTTCCTGTGGTAACGCACGCGATTATTACTTGACGGTTAACTTAGTGGCACTGCTTATCTTTTTTGTACTATTCAGTTATCATGTGCCGTTACTAATTTTTTTATTAGTCTTAAGTATAACAAGAATTGCAGCGTCCTAGAATGTCTTTTGATTTTTCTATTCAAATCTTGCCATACAGCGTTAGATTTAAGAGTTTTTATGTTCAACAAGTAATATTATCTGTTGCGCATGATTTTTGACGATTGTGTCTTGACTATAGATGTAATAGTCATCTGTACGCAAAGTATTGATCTCGATACTATCATTCTAGTTCAAGAGCTATTAATGTGAATAATTTTTTGGTTAAATTTTTGCAGTTTTGTCTGGATTTTATTACTAAAGTCAACTAATAAAAAAACATTAATATAATACTCTAAGGATTTACAGTGAGGAGAGAGAATTTTAGGTCCGCGCATTTTATTAATACTCACGTTACAGAGGTATACCGGAAATGATATTGAGCAGCGTAGTATAGGATGAACGTTATTGTCGAGGTGTTTGACTGTAGATTGCACGAATAGTCTATCGAAATAGTAAGATGCCTCGTGTAGTGGATGTCTATAATTTATTTGGTTGACTTTAGTTTATTAACGTGCAATATTCAGTCGATTTTAATAATGGATATTGATGAGATTTATACTACTATTTGTAATGACTGTTGCTTCTTTTCATGCTTTTGCAGAAATCATTACAGTGGATTTCGATCAGTCTATGGGTATTGATAATAAGGCCAGATACAATCTATTGTTTAAACAAGGAGAACACTCTGAAACAATATTCAATTTTTACCGTGATTTATATAATCGCAACAAGCCTTCTAAAATATCTACTAGCAAAGAACTCAAAATTCCAAAAATTATTCACCAAATCTGGATTGGACCAGCGCCTTACCCTAAATTATACCAAAAATATCGCGATGTCTGTTTGGCATTAAATCCAGATTGGCAATATAAATTATGGACTGATAAAGATGTAGAAAACTGGGATTTTGCCAATAAGGATTTATATAACAAATCTATCTCCTATCAAGAAAGAGCTGATATCCTACGTTATGAAATTTTATATAAACATGGTGGTCTGTATATAGATACTGATTATATGTGCTTAACCAAGCTTGGCGAGCTAAACTATTTATATGATTTTTATGCAGGAGCAGAACCACCAGCGATAGAATATGACTCTCTTACTGTATCAAACGCACTTATAGGAGCAAAACCGCATCATCGTATATTTCCTGTGTTATTTCAAAAAATAAGAAAGCATTGGGATGATAAAAAATTTACAAACCTTGCTCTTACCAACCCTAGAGCTGTACCACAATATCGAACTATGAGCCCATTAACTGATGCTATTTACGAAACATATAGCGCGGGAGATGCAACTATTATATTACCGTCAACGTATTTTATGCCAATGGTCGGAATGTCCCTTAAATACGATTATTTACTTATCGACCAAATCAAATTGTTCCTAGGAATTTATCGTAATGTCAATACTTTTGGGTCAATAAAACCTGAATCTATGGCCATTCAAGATGTATTTGATCAGTACATAAGTCCTAACCTTGGAAATTTGCACTAAATTCAATTATTCTGAAGTAATTATATATTTTCTTAAATGTTTGTGTGGTATAAATCAATATGATTATACTACATAAATCATGAGGAGCTACATTATAAATATGAAAAAATTAACCATTACTTTAATAGAGCTTTCTGCAATATTAAGTGATGGTTTATACCATGATGGAGATTCTCTTGGTAAAGAACTGAATATAACCCGTAGTGCTGTGTGGAAAGCTGTAAAAAAACTTGAAGAATATGGTATTGATATACATGCCATTAAAGGTAAGGGCTATGTTATGTCAGAGCCTTTATTCTTATTAAATGAAACTCTAATCCAAAAAGAGATAAATAATAAAAATATAACGGTCGATGTATTTGGAAAGATTGACTCAACAAACACATATTTAAAGAATTTTATAGGTACTAATGTATCTATGGTGTGTATTGCCGAACATCAAGCGCAAGCTAGAGGAAGATTCAATAGAAATTGGTACTCTCCATTTGGAAAAAATATACATTTATCTTTACTATTTCCATTTTACAAAGATATAAGCGAACTTGCTGGTCTGAGTATAGTAGTTGGCTTAGCTATAACTAGGTCTCTTCAGTATTTAAATCTTCACAAAGAACCTATGCTCAAATGGCCAAATGATGTAATATACGATAATCAAAAACTAGCTGGAACCTTAATTGAAACAACCTCAGAAGCAAACGGTCTTACTCATGCGATTATTGGTATAGGTCTCAATGTTAATATGATAAAAGACCTGCATAATATAAATCAACCTTGGATATCGCTTAGGCAGATACTTCATCAGTATGTAGATAGAAATAAATTATGCACATTATTAATTAACAATCTATTAAATTCTTTAAAAGAATTTCAAAATAAGGGACTAGTTTCATTTTTGTCGGAATGGAATACTAAAGATAGCTTGTACAACAAGGAAGTAACGCTTACTATTGGAAATCAGTCAGTGGTAGGGATTGCACGAGGCATCAATGCATTAGGCAATTTAGCGTTAGAGGTAGAAAGAGGGCACCTCAAGTATTTTTCTTCGGGTGATGCATCTATAGCAAAAGATTAATATTCAATGCCTCTTCAGGTTTTTGTTGGAATCTTATAATACCTAGACAAGGAGATTTTATATAGCAGTTTAATGTCTCGATAATTGCTTCTAATTCTTGAACATCTGAGTCAATACAATTAGCAACCCAAGCTTTGATTTCAAGATTTTTACTTAAAATTGACTGATAAGTAAGTATTGAGTGGTTAAGGCAGCCGAGTTTTATTGAGATTACTAATATTACTGAAATATCTAACATGACTACTAAATCTGCCATAGTTTCGTGTTCATTTAATGGTGTCTGCCAACCGCCTGTGCCTTCTATTATACACACATCTGAATGCTTATTTATAGTTGTTGCGCATACTTTTTGATATATTCTATCTACAGTTACGCTCTGTTTCGCAAGTTTAGCAGCAATATTTGGCGCAACTGCTGATAGAAAAGAAAATGAATTTATACAATCGTAGTGTAAACTTATAGATGAATTTTTTTGCAATAGTAAAGCATCTTCATTGTAAATTTTATTGCCTTTAATAAAACCACCAGTACCAATTGGCTTAATAGCAATAACTTTTAAATCTAAAGCCTTAAACTTTTTTAGTAATCCCAGGCTAACATAAGTTTTTCCAACATTAGTATCAGTACCTGTTATAAAGAAGGTACGTGTCATACTTTTTTCCTAGCAGCAATGAAAATAGCAATTTTGTATGTTAAACTAAAGGACTGTCCGAGTAGCTTTCTAAATCTTAGCAAGTTGGTAGGTGTTTTTTGTTTATCACAATAATTAGCCCCAACCTCTTTTATTGATTTAAGAGCAAAAATAAACGAAGGGTATGTTAAGCAGCTTACGCGTTCAGAGGCATTTAAAATGATAAACCCGCATTGTTTGAGTTTTAATCTAATTTCTTGTGTTTTAGAAAGAGGTAGTATGTTTTTTTTATTTAATTCTTTAAACGTACCGTAAGTTGGTATTGAAAACGCCAGAATGCCATCTGGGCTTAAGCTAGTATATATATGAGATAACATAAGTTCTACATTTTCACTCCAATGCAAGGCCATATTAGAGAAAATCAAATCAAATGATATGCGGTTGCAATCAAAGTTTTCAAAGCTTTTTTCTTGAATATTAATGGAATATTTACTTAACCTGTCCATTGCAATTGCTAAAAATTTCTCTGCTATATCAATTGCATAGAATTGTTGAAAATCATGATATGTAAGAGCTAGTATTTCTGTTAACAATCCAGTGCCACACCCTAAATCTAAGATATTTTTGGCGCGTGGCTTAAAATTTTTAAGACAAGTAATTAGCTCTGTACCTATTAGTTGCTGTATAAAGCAATTTTTATCATAAGTTTTAGCTGCCTTATTAAAATGATTTCTTATTTGTGTAGTACGAATGATATGATCTCTATTCATTATTGCTCTTTACAATTAATTGTAGCAGAGAAAGAATTTGACTTTCTGTATGAGAGCAGTTGATTGACACTCTTATTCGTGTAGTATTTATTGGGACGGTTGGTGGTCTTATACTAGAAATAAGAAAGCCATTATTGAGTAAGTAATTTTGTATTTTCAAAGCTCTAAAATTACTGCCTATCACAATCGATTTAATAGGAGTTATATGTTTTGAAGTTAAAGACAAACCAAGATTATCAGCAGATTCAAGAAAATATGTTATTAATTCATTTAATCTTTCTCTTCTCCAGTTTTCGTGTTCAACAATTTTGAGTACTTCTATCGTCGCATGAGGGATAGCGGGTGGAAGTGCGGTAGTGTATATGTATGTTCGTGCAAATTGTCTCAAAGCCTCTATTACCTCCATCTTTCCGGCTACAATTGCTCCCATACTTGCTAAAGCTTTTCCTAAAGGTACTACTATACATTGCACTTCTTCTTGAGTTAAGCCATAATATTCACTAATTCCTCTGCCATTCTTACCTAATACTCCTATTGCATGAGCATCATCTATTATAAAATTTGCGTTATATTTAGAAGAAAGTTCAGATAGCTCTGATGCAGGAGCAATATCACCCTCCATACTAAATATACTTTCTGTGATAACCAATTTCTTTTCTTGTATTTTAGATAGTAGCAACTTAGCATGTTCTAAGTTATTATGACGGAATCTATGTAGATTTGCTCGGGCAAGCTTAATACCATCAATTATAGATGCATGACAAAGTTTATCAGCAATAATATGAGTGTGGTTATTAGATAAAACGCTTGTTACTCCTAAGTTTGCATGGTATCCTGAGTTAAACAATATTGCCTGATCACAATTTAAAAATTCAGCAAATTTTTCTTCTAAGACGCTATGAGCTCTTGTGTAACCGGAAACTACTACGGAAGAACAGCTTCCAAGACCATATAAGTCTACTCCTTCTTTAAAAGAAGCTTTCACTCTTGGGTCTCGTGCAAGATTAAGATAATCATTAGCAGTAAAGTTGATCAAAGATTCATCATGAACTTTTTGAACTCTGTGTAGAAATTGACTTCTATAACGCTCGAGTCTTACTTTGATATCAATCACATTACATAATATTATTATTGACCACCTCCGCACAATATGTTAGATCATTTTAGTAGTCAACTCATTTTATTTTTATGGTTTACTGTTATGAAATGGAACAATGAACTGGTTTATGATTTATTTCACTTGTCTTTTATAGAGCTAGTGGTTAAAGCCCATAAGGTGCATAAAAAACATTTTCCCTCAAGAGATATGCAAATCAGTACGTTACTTAGTATTAAGACAGGAGCATGTTCAGAAGATTGTAAATACTGTCCACAATCAATTTATTATAATACAGGTTTGGAAAAACAAAGACTAATGCAAACTGAAGACATTATAAAAAAAGCTGTAATAGCTAAAAAAAATGGCGCGCAAAGATTTTGTATGGGAGCTGCTTGGAGGTCGTTACATAACAAGGAAGTACCTAAAATAGCAGAAATAATTCAGCAGGTAAAATCATTGGGTCTAGAAACCTGTATGACACTAGGTATGTTAACCGAGGATCAAGCTCTAGCTTTGAAACAAGCTGGATTAGACTATTACAACCATAATTTAGATACCTCGGAGAATTATTATAAAAAAATTATTACTACTAGAACCTATGATAATAGACTACAGACTTTGAGGTATGTGCAAAAATCTGGTATAAAAGTTTGTTGCGGTGGAATAATTGGCATGGGTGAAAAAAGTGCAGATAGAATAGATTTTCTGGTAACTCTAGCTAATTTAAATCCATACCCAGAAAGTGTGCCCATTAATTTATTAGTTAAGGTAAGTGGTACTCCATTGTATGATGCACCAAGTGTAGATATTTTTGACTTTATTAAAATAGTAGCAATTGCACGTATTATTATGCCGAAGGCAAGAGTTAGACTTTCTGCAGGTAGAGACAATATGTCAGAAGAGGCTCAAGCTTTATGCTTTATGGCAGGAGCTAATTCAATTTTCTATGGAGAAAAACTTTTGACCACTAAAAATTCTGAAATGGAAAAAGACATAAATTTACTAAAAAAACTTGGTTTTATATGCAATGTAGTTTAGCGAATAATGATAATAATTTAGTCTGGCAATCATATGCCATGATGCAAGCAAATAATAATCCCTTGATGGTAAGATCTGCTCAAGGCGTTTATCTGACTTTATGCGATGGAAGAAGTATGATAGACGGCATTTCTTCTTGGTGGACTACATGTCATGGCCACGCTCACCCACATATTATTGATAAGGTCAAACAACAACTTGAACAAGTTCCACATGTTATGTTTGCAGGACTTGCTCATGAATCTGTTTATGAGTTATCTAAAAAACTTACAAAAATACTTCCAAAAACTATTGAGCATTTTGTTTATTGTGAATCAGGGTCAGTTGCTGTTGAAATTGCTCTAAAAATAGCTCTACAATATTGTAGCAATAAAGCGCTTAGTAGAAGAAAATTTGTTTATTTTGAAAATGGATACCATGGAGATACAATTGGTTGTGGAATTGTAACTGACGATAATACAATCATCCACCGATTTGCTAAAAATAATAAGAACTGCATTAAATCTAAGCTTCCGCAAAATAAGCAAGAGTTAGCTGATTTTGATAGATTAATCAGTAACAACAAAGATCAAATAGCTGCTATTATAATAGAACCAGTGTTTCAAGGTGCTGGCGGTATGAAATTTTATCCAGCAGAGACACTATCTGAGATCTATAAAATAACTAAAAAACATGGACTACTATTTATCGCTGATGAAATAGCTACGGGGTTTTATAGAACTGGCAAATATTTTGCCTGCAATCATGCCGATATAACGCCTGATATTATATGTTTAGGCAAGGGTATTACTAGCGGAATTATACCATTTGCAGTAGTAGGAGCGACTGAGGAAGTGTTTGACAGTTTTTATTCTAGTAATCCAGCACATGCATTGAAGCATGGATCTACATTTGCTGCAAATCCATTAGGTTGCATTGCTGCTATAGGGTCAATTGAACTATTTGAAAAAGAACCAAGAGCGCAACAAGTAAGCGAAATTAGCGATCAACTTAGGCATGAATTAATGCCCTTACTAAAGCTTCCTCAAGTAAAAGATATAAGAGTATTAGGCGCTATAGGAGTAGTTGAACTAGAATGCTCCTATCAAGATATTTGTACCATGCGAAATATCATTAGAGGAAAAAATGTATGGTTAAGACCGTTCAGTAATGTAATTTACACTATGCCACCTTTTATCACGAGCGAAAGAGAAATTAGCACTATTACAAAAACTATTGAAGAAACATTAATGGAAGTCTTCTAGAAAAAATATACACCAATTCAAACCAATTAAAATTTATTATATGCATAATTAATCTTGGCCATCACTAAAAATTACAATTATAAATACATCTCATCAATCGTATTTTATGTACTGATTAACGTTTTGAAGCCATGAGAGTTTATTTTGCTAATTTTTTTGTACGGCACCAGTGTGTCAATATAAAGAGTATTTGTTTTAGCTAAGTATCAGTTGCTGTAAACTAGATCAATAAGTTGATACATTATCCTAAACATTTACTCCTAATTTCTTTAATCTATCAGTGCAAGCTTTGCTATTAGTGAATTGGAAGCTAAACATGTTCGCATTTTGCGCGCCTCGGACGTTGCATTTAATATCATCAATAAATACGCATTCCTGGGGTATAAGATTGTAAGTATCCAGTAGATGAAGGTAAATTTCTGGTGCTGGTTTCAAAAAACCAATCTCTGCAGACACAGCACTGCCCTTAAATTTATGCCAAAAATCATACTTTTGTTTTATATAACTTACTATTTCTTTGACATTGTCAGTGATAGTGTAAAGAGAAATATCAATCTTATATAATTTATTAAGTAGTTTTAAACTACCTTCGATTGGAATAAGTGATTCCTTCACATTAAACATCAATTCTTCAAGCTTAATAACGTCTATGCCCAATACTTGGTGATAAAGAGATATAGCTTGTTTTTCAGTAATTTTTCCTAAATTTAAATCAAACCAAATTTGCGACTTGGCAAGCTGTATAGTTAGCTGTTGATGATTATGATGCTCAGGAAAGGTTTTGATTACTATCTCAATCGGTGACCATTTTAATAAAACATTACCAATATCAAATATTATATTTTTTATGCTCATTTTTAACCTCATAAAAAATTTTATTATATCTTATTTATAGGTCTATACTAACACAATACTATGTAAGTTGAGCTGAGATCATGGTATATAACAGGGAAGAAGATGTCTAAATTTTTAGAACTAGCTAAATGACAGAGATTTGACTACGGCATCAAAATTGTACTGGTGATATTTTTTTAGTCAATTGATTCTCAGGTATCTTAAGATGCTTATTTTATAGTTCGTTAAATTCCTATTGGTACCGCATCTGTTATTTATATATCAATTAACCGCTTTTTTAACTGCAATCGCAATTTAATTTTCTACCTCTGGTTATCGCTGTATACAGAAGATTCTTTTGTAACATAGTAAAGTGTTGAGTAGTGACTGGTGTGACCACAGTTGGATATTCTGAGCCTGTGCTTTACTAAGATAATTTCTAGCAGAAGTATGATACCAGGTTCTAACGATGATTCAGAAGAAGTCTGTACGATAAGGCGCAGTGCAATGGTAAGATCTTAACCTAAAAATTCTGCAATGTTTTTGATTACCTCTTTTTTAATCTGATCTGTACCACTATCGGAATATTGCCGATGAGCTGCGTCGAGCTTAATTACTTTGATGGCAAGTTGATGAATTTCCTGTCCTGGAATTACTCCTTCATCTGTGGTTGTATCGTTCGCCTGAAATAGCAACACTCTAGTTTTTACGTTTCTTGGAAAAGGACAGCGACGACCATCTAAAGAAATAAGCTCTTTCACAAGTTTCGGGTATTTTGCAGCAAAGAGCATGATTGCATCTCCGCCTGTAGAATGGCCGATGAAAGTAATTTCATCTAAATTGTAATAAGGTTTAATCTTTTTGAGTTCAAAGATTGTATAGCTGATATTAGCTACCCAGCACTCCCAAATACACATACGCGTTTCGCTTAATTTACCAGTGTTGAATTTAGGCAATGAAATTAGCTCATCGCCGATCAAATCATGTTGAATGCAAATAACCGCATATCCTTCATTGGCTAAAAAATTTGCAAGATAGGAATATCTGGTATTTGGCGCATTAGATCCGTGATTTAAAAACACTAAGGGCTTAGGCTTTGCGGAGCTGACTTGATCATTGTCATAAATAGCTATCGGTACATAACGTTGACGCGAATGATCTTCTAGGTTGATGTTTTCTGTTTTCATATTGGACTGAATAAAATTCAAAACTCAGATTGAGCATAAAGCAACATCTGACAAAGTAAAGTAGATCGTGGTCATAAAAAACTCCATTAATAACAGGACAAGGTCAGGCATCTTGTCTAACAAAACCTTAAAATTTCTTACAAGACCTTAGGCTAATGAATAATAGACATTATTTTTGGTATTTAATGTAGAAAAGTTCAGGCTTGACGTTTATGTGAATGATCTGAATCAGAGTTTGAGCATGAGTAGTGATAAAGTTAGCCTTAAGGTATAAACTATCTAAAAAATGGCCATTAACTTTTCTAGCTGGACCTGCTTCAATAAAAAGAGATAGAAGTAGTATAAAGTAGAAAGAGTGATATTAGGTGACATATTGTTAGAATCTTTTTTATGTGGTTACTGCTTGCTTCTATAAAATGGCATTATTAATCAAAGGATTTTATTAAAAATTATGCGCTAAAGACAAGTCAGTTAAAGCAGTAATCATCGCCACTATGTATAAGTTTTTATTAAAAATAGTTACTCACAGACAAAATAAATGGGTTAAAAAATTATGAAATAAAACCTAAACATTTTAGTTGATTCGCTCTACAGATGTCGAGATTGTATTGCAGGTAGCCGAAACCATCTTTGTTTATATCAATTCCAATAGTGTGATAATTTAAAATATGGTTTTTTATAAAATCCTCGATTAGGCTAATTTGCTTAACATTGCAAGCTGAAGTTGAACTCGAACCAACTATTTAAACGTGTCGAGCACGATAATAGAAATCTACAAACAGTTGTATCGAATCTATGGCTCTAGGTCTTAATCTACTTAACACTTTCTTATCAAATCTTCTTACAAAACTATATCATACTTTTTTCTTACAATGGCCTTACGCCTTCACTTTATATGCACAACATCTCACAGGGTGGGGGTGTGCTTAAATAATCTAGTGTCTTATGAGTTTGTATAAAATCTCAATGTAAGATTGCAATTCTTGCAACTTTGTTGTACAATGCACTTTCAAGGTTTATCTTGTATGGATTTGGTAATAAAATGTCTAGGTTACTACATTTAATAATATTACAATTTTTAATATTCGTTCAGTATACTTATGCAGAAGGATTTAAGGGCTTTTATGGTAGAATAGATTCTGGTATAACCTCTCCTCTGCAGGTGTCTGGCATAAGCTTTGAAAATAGGCCATTCGGTAATATGGGTGTGGGGTATCATTTTAATGACGTCTTTAGATCGGATCTCAATATTCAGTATAGGAAAGTTGATGCCAGAAAAGAGTTTTCAGCAGTAAAGAAGGTACAAAATACAGCAATCATGCTAAATGGTTATTTGAATTTAACAGACAGTAAGGATAATTTTATCCCGTATTTTACTGCAGGACTTGGATATGGAAGGAACAAATTACATAACTCTCAAATTAGTCTATCATCCACAAATATCTCAACGCAAGGTAGAGCTGTTTCTAACTTTATGTGGAGCGTTGGGGTAGGGGGAGTAATAAAATTTACTGAGAAGTTTGGTGTTGATTTACATTATAGATATATCGACCTAGGTACAGTTCAAGGTACTAGTGCCATTACTCGGAGATCCGTTTCACAGGTGGAAGCCTTGAAATTAAAAATACAATCAAATGAATTTGGTGTGGGAGTAATATTTAATTTCTAAAAAACATAATTTTAATATTAGGAAAAAATAAGATGTCATTAATGTCGATGTGGTATGCAGCTACAGTAGAGCTAGGTCTTCCGGTACATAAAGTATCTGTCCCCGTATTGGTTATAAATCAATTTAATAAACATGTATTGGAAAGTTGGCATATAAAAGCACATAAATTTGCAGAAATTTTAGAGCTACCCGCAGATCAAATGTCTGAGCCTAGATTGATTAAGAAGCAATACAGAGAAATGTCTAAAAAATACCATCCTGATACGTGTAGCAATTCTCATGATTGCGAGGAGCAGAATTTTCTTAATATTACTGATGCTAGAACTTTCTTATTGAAAAACGATCCAATTGCAGAAATTAAGAATGATAGTCGTTTGTCAGATATGCAAAATATGACCGATTTTATACTTAAGCACAATGCAGATATAGTAGCTGAGTTTAATGCGTATCTTTCTTATAACAATGGTGAGATATTTCCATATTTCAATCTTAGCGTAGAAAAAGACGCGGAGCTACTAGGTTCAATCTTTCATGAGCTAGATATGCAATGTTCATAAAGAGTTTTTCCTTAGCGAAGCGAGTGACCCAATGATATTGATTGTTAGAAACCACTACAAAAAAGATCAATCTAAGTAAAAATTCAACCAAATTTAATCTAGATCATCTAGAGCGTAGTCGGTGCTTACGCATCGAAAAAGAATTAATAATAATTGCAGCATTGTCTATCATTGTAAAATAGTAGACCATATTTGGGCACGAGATATCCTCTAGTGTGTGTAGTGCAACGCTAGCGTAACAAGAGCTACTTACGCCAAAACATCAAGAGATTGTGTAGTAATAATTGCTCAATAAGATGTTATCTTTTTATTATTTGAGTAATATGTTGTAGAATAATAGTGGCTATGGTTTCTTTGTTTTGTTTAGGAACGTGGATTGGTTGATGACAATGTTTTGTCATGATATATATCTCATTTACTTCGCTTCCAAAAACCGCTCCATTGGAGATGTCATTGGCAATGATCATATCTAGATTTTTGTCAATGAGTTTGTTCTTGGCATAAATAAGCAAGTTATTTGTTTCAGCAGCAATGCCTACCACAAAAGGCTTATTTTTTACCATTTTTGCTACTTTTTTTACTATATCTACTGTCGGTTTTAGGGTAAGTTCTAAATTTTCTTGATGTTTTTTGATCTTTTGTTGACACGTGATAGTTGGCGTGTAATCGGCTACGGCGGCACAAGCTATGAAAACATCAGATTGCGCAACATACTCAAAAACTTTGTTTAACATATCAGAAGCTGTTTCTATGTAATGCACTTGAACATTTATAGGTTTAGATAAATTAGTTGGACCACTAATTAACACTACTTCAGCACCTAGTTGTTGCGCAGCTTTTGCAACTGCATAACCCATCTTACCAGAACTAAAATTTGAGATGTACCTCACTGCATCAATTCGCTCTATAGTCGGGCCTGCTGTGATTAAAATTTTTTTACCAGCAAGAGAGTTACTAGATTTTACTAACTGCTCCAAACTTTCGATGATTTGGTATGGCTCTAGCATTCTGCCTTGTCCATAATCTCCACATGCCTGTAAGCCTTCAGCTGGGCCAATAATTGATATATCATGCCGCTTTAATGTGCTAAGATTGTTTTGAGTAAAGCTGTTATGCCACATTTGTTGATTCATAGCCGGTACAATTGCTATCTTGCTGTTAGATGCAATGCAAATAGAAGAAAGTAAGTCATCAGCGAACCCGCAACTTAATTTCGCAATGAAATTAGCGCTAGCTGGAGCTATTAATATAATATCGGAATAACGCGCAAGTGTAATATGAAGCATTTCATCTTCTTGATTAAAGAGATTGGCTTGATATACTTCATTGGTACCTAAAACCTGTTTTAATAAATTATGAGAGACAAAATGATTTGCAGATTCTGTTAACACTATTTGTAGTTTGATTTGCTTTGCTAATAGTAGCCTTACTAAATCTATACATTTAGTTGCAGCAATGCTGCCAGTAATGCCTAAAAGAACCTTCTTGTTTGTTAGCATAAAAATAACTTATATTTCATTTTTATATTAGTATAATTTTTTTAGTAGAGAAGTATTATTTGAACATTAGGAATAATTTAAGAATATATAGTTATCATTATTACGAAAAAATATCTACTGAATAAGTAATTGCTCTTAGAGAGTTTGTAATTAACGATGTTGATGTTAATACACAATGTTTGTGAGCAGAAAATTTTATTGTAATCTTGACCCAAGTTGGAACTAAAATCTTCTAATTTTTAATAAAATTGCTTATTTTCACTAAAATGAAAAATTTAAAGTCTGGATATAAACTATTTATTTTCATAAAAGACTGACATCATTAATTGTAGTGCCCTAAACAACATTTATACTCCTACCAGAAGTGAAGTGGCAACGACTAACTATCTAAAAAAAACAATAGTGCATTAGATGAAGTTTTAGGTACTGATTTTAACATGATCCACAATGATCGTCTTTATGAGGTCTCTTGATTTACTATTTAAACATAAAGAAAAAAATAGAGCTAGAACTTAGACCGGTATATCATCAAAAGACAGATAGGATAAGTGGACATATTTTTATTACTCTGTTGGCTTATCATATCTTACATAGCATTCGTTATCAGTTAATCAATCATAATATTAATGATTCCTGGTCTACTATTAATCAAAAACTCAGTACTCACTATTGTGTTACCACATCATTACGCGACAAAATGGTAAAACTATTCATCTCAGAAAATCAACACATGCCGACCCAGATCAATTGAAAATTTATCAAGCTTGTAAAATATCTTCATTACCACTCAAAACAATTATTACTGAATACTAAACAAAAATAAAGAAAATTTGTAGTGCTCTGCAACAAGATTAAAGCTCTTGTAAGGTAGGTCTATATTGGCTTTCATTTCTTATGTGTTTCAACTTCAGTTGGGTATGTAGAAATATTTTTTGATAATAAACCTATTGTAAATGATG
This sequence comes from Rickettsia typhi, assembly GCA_945905715.1. Classification (GTDB taxonomy): domain Bacteria; phylum Pseudomonadota; class Alphaproteobacteria; order Rickettsiales; family JABSSG01; genus JAGVLN01. The sequence continues at coordinate 23,251 of CAMDPW010000007.1, read as the reverse complement.
GTATTTTCATTGAGGTTAGTTATTGTAACTTACAAGATTAAAAAAATTTATCACTAATTAGCACTACATTTATAATCCGGATTTGAAATAGCATAAGATAAAATATCTTGCGCCATATCAACTGGTAAAGTCTGGGAATTATAGTATTTAATAAGTTTACCATTCGGACCAACCAAATAAAAAAATGATGAATGATCTATTAAATAGTTATCAACATCATGCTTAGTTGCCGTTGAAACAGCGTAATATACTTTGAATTTAGCTGTAACATCCGATATTTCTTTTTCGGTGCCAGTCAGTGGTAAAATTAATGGATCGAAGTAAGCAAAATACTCTTTAAGCTGATTAGCTGAATCACGTTTTGGATCAACAGTGATAAAAACTGGTTGTAGATATTGCGCTTTAGTACCTAAATTTTTTATAACTTCAGACATTACTAACAAACTAGTTGGACAAATGTCAGGGCAAAAAGTAAAGCCAAAATAAATTAACATATACTTGCCACGAAAATACTTTGAATCTACTGCATTTCCACTAGTATCGTGTAAAACAAAGTCTCCACCAATACCAAGTTCTTGAGTATTATGAGCGACGCCTTGATCTTGTTTTGTTTTTACCGGGATTTTTACCAGAAACATTATAGATAATGATGTTATTATTATAATAACGCTAATAATAGTAACAAACCTCAGTATGCTAGACATGATTTGTTGCTTTTAATTGACTCTTATTGCTGATTAACATTTTTTATTCTTTAAATTAAGAAAAAACTTTCTTAATTACATTACTAGCGATGGTAGCGTCTCTACAACGTCGATCTCTTGACTAGCGAAATTATTCATTATATTTGCAATGTTGAATTGTATTAATATCAAACTTAATCATTGTAGCGGTAACAGACTGTCCATATCATATTTTTTCTAGTTTCCAAGTCCAAACATACAGATTTTTTTCAGCCAGTAATACTAAACTGAGCTATTTGCTCATATAGTTGTTTTCTCAAATCTTGGTTATCCTGATCATTTGTTGTCAGTTTCATTTGAAAACCGTTAACTAAATTTTCTATACCATTTTTTTCATACCAGTATTTGTGTCGAATGAACGCCGTATTTACTACTAATTTGAGCTGTTGTCATTTCAGATTTTAATGTCTCTAAAACAATTTTTTGTTTTTTCTATTGTGCTATATTGCCTTGCTTTCTTAGACATGTAATTTTAATTTTTTGTTTGAAGTCATATCTCATTTTGCAATTTTAGCAGTCCAGTTTTTTGTTGCCATTACTAGTAAGGAAGTATTGGAGAAAGCAACGCAATCTGGAAAATGCCTTGATAGACTAAAAGGTAAGGGTAAGAATTTACAATTAACTGACTATGAAGATCAAATAAAAGATTATATTAAAAAAGAGAGTTAGTAAAATACCAATTAGCCAAGATCATTGAGTACTCTCCTTCAACTTTATATACTTAGTTAAAGCGACATAAATTAAGTCTTAGATTGATTTACTGATCAAAAGAGAGTCGTTATAATTCATGCTTTAAATCGTCTTGATGGTCAGAGTCAGCAATAAGCTCTCCAGAAAGTTTCATGGCTTCAACAACCACGAAGGCGCTTTTGATCAGAGTTTTGTCATCAAGATGGAAAATTTTTTCAATAGATTCTGATAAATTATCGTAACATTCTGATTCGTCACCATAACGATCAAGGCACATATAACTTTCTATTTGAAATCCAGCTTTTTCTAATGATTTTCTTAAATAGTTACTATCAAAAGCATTAATTAAATATTCGTAGTTTATATCCTTGTCTAATGCAGAAATATAGTCAAAAGATATGTTGCGTTTTAAAAAATAGTGACCTGAGTTACTATAAAGTGTCATAGAATCTATTATTGAGTTTCTGAAAAGAGATTGAAGTGATTCTTCGTGATCAGGATATTGATTAAAATAACCTTTATATAAATCTGAAATACATGCATAAATATGTTGGCCTGTAAGGTATAATTTACCTCCAGGCAGAAGAAGATTATGTGCCATTTGTGTAAAACTGATATAATTTTGTGGAGTAAGATAGTGTATTAAGTTTTGTGATAAAACAATATGAAAACTTTCTTCAATTGCATGGTTTCGTTCAATAACAGATAAAGCATCGCCAGAATCTATTGTTAGGTAAGTGATTTTATGTGGAATTTTATCATGAACAAATTTCTTTGCTTTATGGACTTGATTGCCGTGAAGGTCATTAGCAAAAATTTTTCCACCAGCTAATAGTATTTTCCAAGCCATTCTACCACTAGAGCAACCAAGTTCTATAACGTTTGGTTGCTCTAGTGTGTGTATGTATTTCAGAAGTGAGATTTGTGATGCTGGCATGTGACCAAATGTAACGGCAAATTTTGAATGAAGGCCTTTTTCTTGAATAACCTCTATAGGATCAGTTTCTTTTTCTATCCAATGTCTCACATCTTTCTTTTTTATTGAATGATTTTCTTTCCAGCTTATCCACTGGTCTATGCTTTGTAGCATTTTGTTTGTTGCAATTTGACGCATTTGGTACTCTTGAAAATCATGTTTTATACTCATTTTTAAATCATCATTATATTAAATGTTTGAGATATATTAAGACACATCTAGCGGAATACTCAAAAGTGTCGATTTAGATTTCAGGATCAATTATGAATCATATTAAGTGAAATTAGTTTAGTTTCAAGCTCACATAATTTGGATCTTTCTTAAAAGCTAACTGATTAGAATCTAACTCCTTCAGGATAATATCAAATAGCGTTTATATGTCAAAGACTTTAGTTTTAGTTAAGTATTGCTAAGTATAGATAGACAAAATAAAAACGAAAAGAGGTAGTGCTACAAAATTATGGTCAATTGACCGTCAAGATTTCAAGCCATGGAAGAAGCTGTGCAAACATTTGTAGTTTCAACCCAATAATCTGGCTTTGAAAAATAAAATTAAAGGTACATTTAGGTACTATAGTAGGTGATGATAGAATTTTTGTTGCTGTAAGTAATGATTATTCAATTGAGAAAGTAAAAAACAAATTGAGCAGTTTCTGCTAGGTGGCAAAGAAACTGATTATTACTTTATTTACACCTCAGGAAGCTCCTGTATATTTCATTCAAAAAATAGCACCACGGTAGTGCCGACATTTTTCTTAAAATTTCTTAATTTCCTGTAATCAGCCTTTAGAATGATGGATCCTGAGCAATTCGAATGCCAGACCTTTTATTAGAAGTAAGTAATTTATATTTTTGAAGTATTACGACAAATGAATTATAGACTTAGAAATTACTCCTGATAATGTAAAAATTGTATCAGATGCTACAAGAACTCGTTGGAAAATAGAAAGCAAATGCTTCAATAGTGTCAAAAACCATGGTTATAATATTGAACATAATTATTGCCACGGCTCCAATCATTCATGCTACAATTTTTATAATTGTACTTTATTAGTCTTTGCTATGTATCAAATACATCAATTAACTGATAAATCATTTCAAGAAATGAGAGAGCTACGGTTAGTAGATTATGGTCTTTGTGGGAAAAAATAAGAAATGCGGTCGAGTTTTGATTTCTTTTATCAATAGGAAGTATTATGGGAGTATGTAGCTCTAAAACGTGATTATCATCCATCTCCTGCCTAGAATACTAGCTGAGAAAATTAACTTTTGAGCAAAAATATCTCATGACAAATCTATCAAAAAAGTGATTTACAATTTGATTAAAACGACAAGACTACTTTAAAAACGCGTTATCTATGTATAATAGGTCATATTTGGACTTGCTGGGTTTGCTAAGCTGTAGTACGGCGAAAGTTGTGCCGATGGTGAAAGAGTCCCTCTCCCTCCGCCAGTACCATTTTTTTTCATATACTAAATTTGACTTGCTCTTCAAGTTACATTATCATTACTTAACGTCTTAAAAAATCTTTCTAAGTCTAAAAATTTTAGAGTATAAAAAAGGATATTTTTTGGAGATGTTTCCAAATGTCATTAACGTATGTGGTATGCAAAATTTAATGCCAAGTTCGAAGGCTAGTAAATTATCTGATGGTATGGGCTACACTTGAGAGCGACGCCTTCTAAAACATTATCATCAGAACTAGCAAACTTTGCTTTCTCCACCTTTTTTGAGGATATACCAGAGAACATAAGGATAATTGCTAAGTACCATTTATTGGATATTGTGGGATGTTGTGTAGCTGCTACTTCTTGTGAAAGTAGTAAAAAGTTAGTTGAGTATGTTTTATTTGAAGGAGGTAATCGTCAAGCTTCAGCAATAGGAGTAAGTAAATTAGTTTCAATTTCTCAAGCAGCATTTATAAATGGAACTTTAGCGCGATCTTTAGAATTTGACGATATGTGCATGCCAGATTTACATCCAAGTGGAGTCATAATTCCTACTGTTCTTGCTGTTGCTGAATTTACAAAAAAAACTGGTAAAGACATTATTAATGCGATTTCTATAGGACTTGAGATATGTATCAGGTTATCAAGAGCAGGTATTGATTTGGATTTCAAATCTCATTTCTTGGAAAAAGGCTTGGACTCTTCAGCGATTTGTGGATTAATTGCTTCTGCTGCAATTGCAGCAAAATTACTGAATCAAAATCTAGACAAAATTGAACAAGCTATCAATATTTCTGTGAGCTTTGCAAGTGGATTATTAGAGGGCAATAGAACAGGGGGTGAAATAAAAAAATTTCAATCTGGTTGGGCGGCACAATCAGCTGTTAATGCGGCCTTTTTATCTGAAAAAGGCATAAGAGGTCCGGAACAGTCCTTAGAAGGAAGATATGGGCTTTATTCAGCTTTCTTAGATGGAAAATTTAATCCTTCGGTAATTATAGCAAATTTAGGATCTGAATGGCTTTGTTCAGATATACGATTTAAACCTTATCCTTCAAATTATTATACGCATCCTGGAATAGATGGTGCCTTGAAATTACGCAATTATGGCATTAAAAGTAAGGATATTAAATTAATAAACCTCATAGTAGCTGATCCTATGTTAAGAGCGATAGGAGAGCCATTAGAGCGTAAGCAAAACCCTAGAAATGCTTATGAAAGTAAGTTTAGTGCTCCGTATACTATAGCATCAGCTTTAATAGGAGGGGCTGGTTTAGGATTAGGTAATGAAGATTTTACTGATGAATTATGTTTAGAATATCAAAGAAAATTATTAATGAAGAAAATAAAAGTTAGCAGTAATGAGCAATGCAATAAAATATTTCCTCAGCATGCTCCTGCTATTCTTGTAGTTGAATTGAAAAATGGGAAGATTTTAAAAGAAGAAATATTTATAAATAGAGGCAGTAAAGAATTGCCTTTAACAAGCGAAGAATTGATAATTAAGTTCGAAAGTAATACCCATTACATATTAAAAGATAAGGAAATATATTTCCTTAAAGAAAAATTGTTGAATCTTAATGAAGAAGATGTTCTTAGTAATCTTTATAAAATACTGAGATTTTATACATGACAAGAATGCAATGATTTAAAAGAGCTAAACCTTTCATTTAAATCACCTTGATCTATGATTTCCTGAATAGTATCTAATGCAACAATTCCAAATTTTGAATTACTGCCAATCAAAAGACCTCACAAAATGCGAAGATGGGATGAGCAGACCTTAGATTTGGTTATTACGAAAGAATCTTGAGAGAAGTATTTTTTTGTTTTGTGCAATAAAGCTATCAAGAACTACCGTTGTCTCCAGGAAAACTTTGAGACAAGTTTAAAAAATAATGGTACAAACAAAATCGCTAAAAAGGTAGCACCTAACATACCGCCAATAACTCCAGTTCCTATAGAATGCCTGCTTGCAGCACCAGCACCAGAGCTCAGAACAAGTGGTACACAACCAAAAATAAATGCCAAAGATGTCATAATGATTGGCCTAAAGCGCAAGCGTGCAGCTTCTATTACTGCTTTTTCAATTGACATGCCTGAACTATGTTGTATCACAGCAAATTCAATAATGAGAATTGCATTTTTAGCTGCCAAACCGATCAAAGTAATAAGCCCGATTTGAAAATAAATATCGTTACTTAATCCTCTCATCCATACAGCAATTAATGCTCCAAAAACTGCAAAAGGGACAGCGCTAATAACTGCAAGCGGCAAGCTCCAACGTTCGTATTGTGCAGACAATATCAAAAACACCATAATTATACCAAAAATGATAGCTATATTACCACTCCCTTTCATTGCTTTTTCTTGATATGCAGAACCGGTCCACCCAATTGTGTAATCATTTGGTAAGGCTTTTTCCACAATCTTTTCCATAATAGTCATTGCCTGACCTGAGCTATATCCAGGTGCTGGTGCACCCATTATTTTTGCTGCCGGAAATACATTAAAGCGCTCTACAAGATCAGGGCCAATTACACGCTGAACAGTTACTAACGTATCCAAAGAAACCATATGGCCATCTTGAGAGCGTACAAAAACCTGTTTTAGATCCTCTGGCTTTTCCCTGAACTCCGCTTCAGACTGCATAATCACTCTATAAGTACGGCTAAACAAGGTAAAATCATTAACATACATATTGCCAAAAGTACTTTGCATGACAGTAAATATATCTTGAATAGATATATTAAGCGCTTTAGCCTTTTCGCGATCAAGATCAATAAAATATTGTGGAATATTAACTGCAAATGTGGTCTGTACATTTGTAAGTTCTGGTCTCTGTTTAGCTATCTCAACTACCTTATTAGCTGCCATCGCCAATGCTTTTGTATCTGCGCCACTACGGTTCTGCAAATACATCTCAAATCCGCCTGTAGTACTCATGCCAGAAATAGGTGGGGGATTTAGTGCTAACACAAATGCTTCCTTTATATTTGCTGTTACACCCATAAATTTTTTTGCTAAATATAAAGCATTATCCTTCAATTTATTACGCTCTGACCAATCTTTCAGTATAATAAAGGAAGCACCTGAACTACTTTTGCTTGACATAGAAAATAGATCAAATCCAGCAAAAGTTACTATATTTTCTACTTGAGGTTGATGCATAAAGCGATTTGTTACCTCATCAGTTACAGCCTGAGTACGACTGAGAGAAGCTCCTGGTAATAACATAGATGCCGCTATTAGGTAACCTTGATCTTCATCTGGTACCAGCGATGTTGGTATATGCAAAAACAATGCAATATTGATCCCGATAAATCCAACAAATATTAATAGCCCTAAAACAACGTGCTTTAGAATAAACTTTACTCCATCCACATACCAATAGGTCATTCTTTCAAACCATCTATTAAATACCTGAAATATTGGTAATGGCTCGTGTTGGACTGGTTTAATTAAAAGGGTGCAAAGCGCTGGCGCTAAAGTTAAGGCAACAATACCAGATAAGGTTACTGACACAGCAATCGTTACGGCAAATTGCTTATACATCTCCCCGGTCATTCCTCCAATAAACCCAACCGGTAAAAATACTGCACATAGCACAAGGACGATAGCAATAATAGGGCTGGTCACTTCTTCCATCGCTTTAATAGTCGCATCACGAGGAGATAATTTCTCAGTAGTCATAATTCGCTCAACATTTTCCAGCACAACAATTGTATCATCTACCACAATACCAATCGCAAGCACCATACCAAATAGCGTTAACATATTAATGGAGAAACCAAACAAATACATTCCAGCAAAAGTACCTATTAACGAAACTGGAACAGCAAGCAGAGGAATTAAGGTTGCTCTAATATTTTGCAAGAATAAATACACTACTATAGCAACAAGCAATATTGCTTCTATGAAAGTTTTTACAACTTCATGAATTGAAATTTTAACGAACTTAGTTGTATCAAATGGTAGATCGTAAGTAATACCCTCTGGAAAACTTTTTGATAATTCTACCATTTTTGCTCTTATCGCCGCTGTTACTGCAAGTGCATTAGCGCCTGGTTGCAAATATGTGCCAATTGCTATAGCTGGTTTACCATTATAAGTTGCGTTAAAACTATAATCCTGTGCCCCCAATTCTATACGTGCAACATCCTTCAATAATAACTTTGCTCCATTAATACTGGAGCGTAAAATAATATTTTCAAACTCTTGCGGTGTTGTAAATCTACCTTGCGTACTAACTGTATAAGTAAAAGATTGTGGCAAACTCATTGGCTCTTGCCCAAATTGACCTGCAGGAAATTGAGAATTTTGCTCTCTAATTGCAGAAAAAATATCAGCAGGAGTCAAGCTATATTGAGCTAATTTATCTGGTCGCAACCAAATACGCATCGAGTAATCCTTAGCCCCAAATATAGAAGCACTGCCTAAACCTGGTACTCTTTTTAACTCATCGATTACATTAAGTGATGCGTAATTACTAACAAATACTGAATTGTAACGACTGTCTGGAGATAACATAGTGATAACTTGCAAAATAGAAGCCGCCTGTTTGTTAACAGTCACACCTTGTCGACTAACCTCTTCTGGCAATCTAGACATCACAGCTTGCACTGCGTTATTTACGTCAATGGCAGCCTGATCTGGATCAGCTCCTATTTCAAATGTGACTGCAAGACTCATTTGACCACTATTTGAGCTAGATGATTTCATATAAATCATCTTATTCACACCATTAATTTGCTGCTCCAGAAGAGAAGCAACGCTATTCGCAATCACTTCTGCACTAGCACCTGGATACGTAGCAGACACAACTACCTGCGGAGGAATAATGTCAGGATATTGCGCGATAGGCAAGGCAATCATTGCCATAGTACCAGCTAAAACAATGATAATTGAGATGACCGCAGCAAATACAGGTCTATCAATAAAAAACTTTGATATCATTGTTTAGCCTTTGCATCAGTATCTTTTACTTCGGTTTTTGGTACGACAACTTGCACAAGCTGATTTGGACGTATCTTCATCATACCTTCTACTATGATCGTATCATCCTCTTGTAATCCGCTTTCAACTAATCTGCCTTTTTCAGTTAACAAGCCGAGTTTTATAGGTTTTATGCTAGCTTTGCTTTCAGCATCCACAGCATATACAAACGTCCCTTGCGGTCCCTGCATCACGGCTTTATCTGGTATAGCGATTACATTACTACGGGTTATACCTTTGACTATAACCCTGACAAACTGTCCAGGAAATAGTTTAGCATCTTGATTAGCTATAGTAGCACGCGCATTTACAGTGCTTGTTTTTAGATCAACAATATTGTCAGTAAAATTAATCTTGCCCTCATGAGAATAATAACTACCATCGCCAAGCTTAAGTTTGACTCTTAACTGATCTTGATTTTTGATCAATTCATCTTGACGTAACAGCTCAGAATCTGTATATGCAAAAACTATGTACATAGGATCAAATTGCACAATCCTCGTCAGTAACTGATCTGCAGGAGTGATTAGATTACCCTCTGATTTCGCCTCTTGACTAATAAAGCCGCCGATTGGAGCCCGAACGGTTGTGTAGTCAAGGTTAATTTGCGCGGTCTGCACAGCTCCATCTGCTTCTGCAACCTCTGCTCTGGCTTGTTCAAATGCCGATAATGCAGTATCATGCTCTCGATCACTTATTACTTTCTTTTCATATAGAGATAGCGTACGCTTCCAATCACGTTCAGCGCTTGAAAGCTTAGCTTTAGCGTCTTCACGGGAAGCCTTTGCCTGAACTAACTTAACTTCATAGGACTGAGGATCAATTTTGAACAATATATCACCTTGTTTTACTAACTGCCCTTCAGTATACGCCTTTTCAAGTAAAATTCCCCCTACTTGCGCTCGCACCTCTACTTCTTTTGATCCGACCGTTCTGCCAGCATATTCATAAACTAACGGAACGTCTATATAAATAGCCTTGATAGCCGACACTTCCGGGCCACTAGGCTCATCTTTTTTTTTGTCATCGCCACAAGCAACAAGCAACATGGATGCTATGCCTAACAGCCATGAAATTAAAGCATATCTCTTTGCTAGAAACATTGTTCTAGAGCAGTATGCGGCAATTCTCTCTCTCATAATATTTCTATATATAGTCTCAGTTCAACATAAGGACTGTAAAAGTTAGCACAAGCAATCTAATGATATCGCTCTCTGAACACCTTAACAAAATTGCGGTAGTATTACTCGTACTAACTGCTAACTGAAATTTTCTGTGTAATTAATAATTTTTGCAACTATTTTGATACAAAACAAAGAAAATATATCAAACCACATCCCAAGAAAAAACGTAAAATATATTGTACCATAAGCCTTTTGGAAGTTATAATCATTGTAGCAATGTTTCACTTAAGTCACTATCACGCCTTCAAAGATTTTTATTTATACTGCTTGCGTTAGGATTATAAGAAATAATTTCTAAAACTTATAAGTGATAGCAGCTTTATTGCACAAAACAAAAAATACTTTAATTTTCCTGACCCCAAAATTAGAGTTTTGCAATTGTGTATAGAGATTGCACTCAAGATTTTGATTGTTTAAAAGAAACTTAGTGATCTAATTTGTTAGCTCCATTTCTTTAATAATTTTTCATAAAAATTTGTAGTATTTAGTATAATTCTTTGCTCATGAAGTATATAAAAATAATTTATAAATGTTTTTGTACGATCAAAACTTTTATAAATAAGACTTTTTTGTGATTATTATTTTTGAAGTTCTTGTCCTAAAATACTTTATTCATTTTTGACAATACACCGCTGTTTAATCGCTTAATTTTATACATTAATTAATTAATAATAATACTTGACAATTTTCATGTAATGAATTAGAGTTTACATTAAGAACTACAAAATAATTATTAACTATTTGGAGAATTATTATGTCTATAGATCATATAATAGAAGCGCAAGCACGACATGTTGCTAACATACAAAATGCTGAAGCAGCTAGAGTAGCTGCTGAGACAACTAAAGCAGATAAAGCCGCAGCTCTAAGAGATAAAGCCACAGCTGAAGCAGCTAAAGTTACAGCTGAAGCAGATAAAGCCACAGCTGAAGCAGCTAAAGTTACAGCTGAAGCAGATAAAGCCACAGCTGAAGCAGCTAAAGTTACAGCTGAAGCAAATACAGTCGCAGCTCTAAGAGATAAAGCCACAGCTGAAGCAGCTAAAGTTACAGCTGAAGCAGATAAAGCCACAGCTGAAGCAGCTACAGTTACAGCTGAAGCAGATAAAGCCACAGCTGAAGCAGCTACAGTTACAGCTGAAGCAGATAAAGTTACAGCTGAAGCAGCTAAAGCGGGTTGTAAAGCAGAAGCTCAAGAGTTAGTAGAATGTCTCAACTTGTTAAATACGTCTGCGCTCGACTATGTAACATTGGTTGGAGACTGCCAAAAAGAGTTCGATGGCACTTTGTGTGATATCTAATTGTTAACACTTGCTTTACGTAAATTTTTTATTTTTAGCTAAGGTGAGGAAATTAACCATTCCTCACCTTATTTTTTTGTCTTGTTTAACTAAGTAAATTCATATCATCTCCACACATCTCGCCTCCCTGAGCAATGGAGATGTAACACTTTCATGAGCAGCGCGATGCCAGGTATGTTAATGTATATATGCGATCAGATAACTAAGGAGCTTGGCTTATAGGCATTGGTACACTTTAATACTGGTAAGAATAATACAGCGAAAAATCTTTAACTAAAATCAGTTTTAGTTATTTTGTGTGAATAATCACACCAAGTACTAGAGGGATTTATTAAATTATGATATTCAGTAACAATAATGAAGAACCGTCTTGAAGGTCATATACACCTTGCACTCCCCCTCTAAAAATAAGTAAATGATATTAAAGATGTAGTTAACGAATCAAGAATCATCAGGAATAGAAGTCTTGCTAATAAATACCGTGAGGAAAGCAATTAGTAAGGACTGAATCTGATAAATGTTGCATGCGTTTAGCATAACTTAAATACAATAATTTTTAAGACTACCCTTTTTATCAGGTAAAGTAAGTTGAATAATACACACGACATATCCATAGTACCGATCATGTATTATAGATGCGTAGGAGTTGTAGCTGTCACATTCATATCACAGTTAGAATAAAGCTTTATTAAAAAATTGACTTTCTCTATTTTGTTGTAAATGATAACATGAGCTTTAGACTTTAAATTACGAATTAAAGCTGTATAGTTTGTGTAAGAAAATCTTTTTCAATTCTTTTAAGAAAAATAATGAGCTAATGCAAGGTTTACCATTAAAGACTGATATTATAGCTTTGAACTTCAAAGTATATCGCCTATATCTTAGGGTCTTTGCTGTGCTTGCGTTGTTAAGTTTAATAAATATTTATCACACGTCAAATGTAGATCAGCAACACTCAGAGGATTTTTCTTCAAAAAATAGCCTCGAAGAAATGAGGTTAACAGTTAAGCGCGGAGACACATTACACAGTATCTTGAGCGAATTTTCTATTGCAGACACGGAAATAAACCAAATTATAGATGTCACTTCCTCCGCCTACAATCTAAAGAAAATACAAATTGGCCAGATAATCCACGTTCATTACGCTTTAGAAAATGATCAAAGACTGTTGCAATCAATATCCATGCAAATTAATAATGATCGCAAACTTAACATTTATCGTGACGATACCGATATTTTTAGAGTTAAAGAGATATTTATTCCGTTAACCAAAAATGTTGTTAAACTATCAGCGACTATAGATTCTAGTATATTTGATGCAGCTAAAAAAGCAGGTATCCCTACAAAATCTTTACTTGAAGCAATAAATGCATACAGCTACAGTGTTGATTTTCAGCGCGATATTCAACCACATGATACTATCGATATACTACTTGAAACTTTTACCACTGAAGAAGGGAAACTCTCTCATCATGGCAAAGTTCTGTATTCTTCGCTAAATTTAAGTGGCTTCGAAAAAAAGATTTATCGCTACACCTTACAAGATGGCTCAGAAGAATTTATTGACGATAATTACACTACGATGCGCGGATCATTACTTAAAACACCAATTCCAGTAGCAAAAATCTCCTCCAAATTTGGAATGCGCAAGCATCCGATTCTTGGTTACTCCAAAATGCATAAAGGTATAGATTTTGCAGCTCCAACTGGCACTCCTATCTACGCAGCCGGTAATGGCACTATTGAAGAAATAGGCATGAAAGGTGCTTATGGTAGATATGTAAGGATTAAGCATAATGGCGGTTTATCTACAGCCTATGCACATGCAAAATCATTTGTTTCTGGACTTAAAAAAGGTTCTGCAGTGAAGCAAGGACAAGTTATCGCTTATGTGGGAACTACTGGTCGTACTACTGGTGCACACCTGCATTACGAAGTGTTGATTAAGGGCAAGCATATTAATCCATTGTCTATCAAATCTACACCAGCAAAAAAACTTACCGGCAAAGAGCTTGCGAGTTTTCAAGCTCATAAAAAACTTATTAAGCAGTTGCTAAGAAAAGATGGTGCTATTAATCTTAGCTAGTCGTCCTAAATTTTAATTAACTTTATATTAATCTAAATATGCTAGCTTAGATTTCGATTTAAAGGCATGTTATTATATGGGCGCAAATATTTATCACATCTTGGACTTTATGCCTGGCATAGAGAAAGAAGATATGTCAGTTGGACAAGAGGCTCTTGCCTGGCAACTGGTGAAATCTGGACGCTTTCGTATCGATGCTGATAGTAGTAAAATTAATTTCTCTAGACTTTACGTACCATCTTTTGGCATTAGTATGATGTTTAGCCGAAGAGAGCTGTATGATCTAAAAATACTACCTGGTACAAAAAAAGTAATTGCCCAGCAATTTTCTAGCAAATATCGTGGCGCACTACTCAGGCAAAAAGTTATAGAACACATTACACTACTTCGTGCCGAGCTAAGTAAATATCAATCAATTTCTTATGAAGAAGAAATGAGGTTAGCTAGATTGGTAGTCCAGACAGCACACCCAGTAGTCATTATGCTGATATTACAAGAAGAAACTGAAGTATTTGTTTCTCACTCATATAACATAGGAGATATGATGGATATCAATACCTGGAGAACTTCCGGCGAAAATAGTGGAATGCAAAGTACTGATGGTCGAGCAACTGCTATATTTATTTCATGTGGTGGTAATCCCTTAGCTGAAAACTCAGAAAAAACTACTAGATACGGTGATGGATGGCCAGCAATTGCAAGATTAATTGTGATTGGAGGTCAAGAGACTGGTCATTACTCAGATATTATGCGCGATGAATATGGTCGACAAGTTTCGAGATATTCAGCAAATTTAAGCGCGACTAAAGCCAAAGAGCGTGTCAGAATCGGTAGACTCAGAGACATCAGAAATAGTCATGCTATACATGCAAGACTAAAAGATTTTGGCTTAGCAAAACTAATCAACGAAGAGATGGCTTTAAAATTCTTCACACAGAATAAACGCGATGGTTTTATCGTATGGCAAACTAAAATAAAGATCTTTTTTTATAAACATTCTCTAAAAACTCAGCTTAGACAAAATAATCTGACATTCTTGTGCAAGTTCTTTAAAGAGCGGTACACAGGCATTATAATTGAAGCGATGATTAGAGATAATTTATTTAACTTAGCCCCGCAAGCTGATGTATATAAAAGTGAAGATAAGCAAACTGAAGAAGCCATAGCTTGCGTTGAAGCTTTGGCCAGAGTACCACAGCAAGTAAACAAATGGGGACATGAAATAGTAAAGGTCTTCATGCATGATCTGTATGAGGTATATTATAAACAGGTGATACCTGGATGTATAAAAGCCTATGAGGTTATATCAGGAAAGCCTTACAGCTTTGATCATACCGATATGCCGAAAAACTTATGGTATTTTATCAAAAAAATATTTAGAAAAAAAACTCCTAAGCCAATACTTGATGTTGATATCTAAATTATGGATCGCTTAATTGATACTTCATTACGCTTCAGTAGAAAAATGCACATAAAAGATGGCAGTGATAGCAATGTCGAGATTATAAAAAATTCAATCCAACCAACTTTTGCAACAACCATGCCAGAAGTAGATCCAAACAATGCCCTGCTCAATCCAGATATAGAAATTAAGATTGCGTAATGTGTAGCAGTAAATCTCTGGTGTTTACATAAAGAAGTCATATAGGTAATCAACGCAATATTGCAAATTCCTGCACAAAAATTCTCCACACATACTATAATAGTGAGTAATTCTTTATTAACATTATGAGGAGCAAGCAAAATAAATAATAAGTTTGTTATGGCTGCCAAGAATTCAGCAGTAAATAAGGTTTTTAACAAAATATATTTCTTAATGAGATAACTACCAGCAAAAGTACCGCAAATGAAAGCGACCAAACCTATGACTTTTCCTATTGTAGCCACATCCCCTTTGGAAAAGCCAACTTCTAATAGAAAAGGTATAAGCATAGTATCAAGGTAGCCATCACTTACTTTATAAAAACTAAGGACCAACAATATCAAATAAAAATTAGGTAGTCTATAGAGTAAAGCAAAAGGCATAGTAACATTTTTTTTAAACCAATGTTTTATATTATTATAACTTATAACTTCACTCTTTACTTTAAGACTGTCCGCAAAGAAAAAAATGATGACCATACACAAAGTATTACAGGCGGCAATAGCAATAAATACCCATTTCCAAGCAATAAAATCGGATAAATATAATGCGAACCCGCCTGAAATGATAAAACCTAGCCTGAAACCAAGGACTACAAACGAATTAACACCATTAATCTCGGACGCCTTATTTAATTCAATGCGATAAGATTCCATCGCAATGTCATAAGTAGCTGCAAAAAAAGCAGCTACTAAAGCAACGAAACATGCTAAATACAAATTAGTCTCTATATCTACTAAGGCCATTATAACGATAGAAACAACTAAGCAAAATTGCATAGTGATTAGCCAGCTTTTATTTTGCCCAAAACTACGTGGAAAGAAATTAATATGGAGACTATCAACCAAAGGTGACCACAGAAATTTAAATGAATACGGTATAGTTCTTAGAGATAAAATGCCTATCAATTCTAAACCAACATTAGCATCTTTCAAATATGCAGTAAAGGTTGATACTAACAATGCATAGCTTAAACCGCTATTCACACCAAGTATCGATGATATAAACAAAACTCTAGAGATCTTATTACTCTTAATTGATATGTAGATCTATATATTTATATATATACCAGCTAAGTAGGTAGTGACAAGAAATAATCACTCGTAATCTTTAAAAGCAGATCAATTAATTATACAACTAGACAATCAAGCTATCGATACAAATTCTGTAAGATACATACTTTGCCATCAAGCAAAATTATTGTTATGCTCATAATACCTAAAACGCTACCATTTACAAGAGATTGCAATGATGAACTGGATCAAGTATCTCACGGTTGCGATGTTATTTGAGTTCGCTTTGTTGTGAATGACTCTCTATGGACGTAGAGATCGTTTTTAAGAGTACGGTTAAGAAAATCTAGTGCCACAAAACATGCTAAACGTTCCTTAAATAAGCTTAAGGAATGCTTTTACAAACAAACACTATAATATTATCAAGTACAATATTGTTTCTAGAAAAGTAGCCATTGCCTCATCGCCAGTAACTGAATTTTATAACCATTATGCTGTTCTTAAAAATGAGTTTCGCTCAGTATTAGGCGTCATCACTACCATTATATCATCAAGAAAAGCAGATGTTTAGTACGGCCTTCTCCTGGTTCTTATCGTTACAGTATCGTACTTCGCCTCTGCAATCATTTGCATACTAAATAACTCACCTACTACTCCTCGGTCTATTAAGATAGAAGCATAATAACTCTTGCATAGCGTAGGAAATCATTGCTTACATTTAGTGATGCACAAGAGTCCAAGACGCAATAATAAGCTGTAACTGCTGGTCGTCTACGTGATCAAGGTCAAGATTAATCAACTTTATTATTTTTATTAAAAAAATTGTTAAATCAGATAATCCAAGGGCATTACAGCATTAACTGACAAGCTTTCTTTCAGACTTATTTGAGCTGCGTCTTATCCCTAAAAGCATTTACAAAACCTTGATTCTAGTAAAGAATTTTATATGAGTTGATCAAAAAAACTTGATTATCTAATATTGCTAATAATCCACTTTCATAAAATATAAGCCATGCGCAGGAGCAGTAATACCAGCTTTGCGTCTATCTTTTGCCAATAATATAGTTTTAAAATCGTCTATACTGCACTGCCCACTGCCAACCATTTTCAAAGTTCCTGTAATATTACGTACCATATGATGTAAGAATGATTGCGCACCAAAATCTAAGATTATGATATTATCATACCTCTCTATCTTGATGAAATTCAGAGTTTTAATTGGCGACAAAGCTTGACATTGTATAGCTCTAAAGCTTGAAAAATCATGAGTACCTATTAAAAATTCCGCAGCTTGCTGCATTTTTTCAATATTCATATCACATCTTATATGCCAACAACGTGTTTTATCTAAAGCTAAAGGACTAAAACGATTATTAATGACATAACGGTAATAACGTTTTCTTGCAGAAAACCTTGCATGAAATTCCATACTTGCCAACTTGGCGTCAATAACTACAATTTTATGTGGACGTAAATGGGAATTAAGTGCATTAATTATGGTGTGAGTTGGGTAGTTTTTTTTTAAATCAAAATGAGCAACTTGTCCAAGAGCATGCACTCCGGCATCAGTTCTGCCAGCGGCAAAAATTGTTGATCTCTCTTGACTTAAAGCATAAATTGCTTTCTCTAAACACTCTTGAATAGAAATTGAATTAATTTGCTTTTGCCATCCAGCAAATGAAGTTCCATCATACTCTATGATAATTTTATTACGTTGCATCTTATCCTAAAACTGTACCAGCAACAACTTTACTACCGAGTAAAAATTC
Source organism: Rickettsia typhi (assembly GCA_945905715.1). Taxonomy (GTDB): domain Bacteria; phylum Pseudomonadota; class Alphaproteobacteria; order Rickettsiales; family JABSSG01; genus JAGVLN01. The sequence continues at coordinate 5,404 of CAMDPW010000007.1, read as the reverse complement.
TGATAAAATTAAAATATTTCGTCCTGGTCGTTGCAATTTAGTTGGTTGCAATATACCATTGCCACATTTTATTCTAAGATATTCGTCTATCACTGTGCCATAAGGCACATTATCAAACTCATGATCATATACGATACTTGCTTCTAGAATCTTTATAAGCTTATCATTATACCGAAAATAACTTCCTGGCCATGGATTAAAAGCTCTTACCATTCCGTCTATTTGCTCTGCTGTTTGACTCCAGTCAATAGTTGCCTCTTCTTTAGAGAGTTTTTTAGCATACATTATACCATGTTCTGATTGCCGCACTGGGGTTATGTGATGATAATCATTCAAAGTTTCTACAATTAATCTTCCGCCAATTTTAGACAATTTTTCGTATAAGAGTGTAGTAGTAATATTGCTATCAATTGATACTTTCTCAATCAATAATATATCTCCAGTATCAAGTCCTGAGTTCATTTGCATTATACAAACACCAGTTTCGGCGTCTCCTGCTTGCACTGTTCTTTCAATTGGAGCTGCGCCTCTCCATCGTGGCAACAACGAAGGATGGATATTTATACAGCCAAATGGACATGCCTCTAAAATAGATTTAGGTAAAATGTGTCCGTAAGCAGACACCACAATAACATCCGCTTGCAAGCTTGTTAATATTTTTACTTCTTGAGTATCTTTGAATGTGACAGGACAATACACTGGTATATTTAAGTTCTTCGATAATGCATGCACTGGAGAGAGATGAATTTTATGACCTCTGCCTGATTTAGCTGGCGGCCTAGTATACACGCCTACTATTTGATGAGAAGAATTGAATATAGCCTGTAATGCTGGTATAGCAATATCTGGCGTTCCCATAAAAATTACTTTCATTGCGTGTGATATTTTTTATATTTCTTTAATTTCTTTAGAGTAATTTCTTTACGCATTTTAGTAACATAATGTAGCAAAGTAATACCATTTAAATGATCTATTTCATGTTGAATTCCTCTAGCTACAATTCCTTTAGCATGTAACTCCTGTTCTTTTCCATAGTAATCTAAGTATTGCACTTTTATACTTTCAGAACGTAAGATATCAAATCTAGCAAATGGCACAGATAGACATCCTTCATCCATAACACATTTTTGCTCTGAAAAATAAGTAATTTCAGGATTAACCATGAAAAAAGGATCGTGCTTTTGCCTCAAGTATGAACTTGGGTCAAAAATCAATACTCTCTTAAGTACGCCCACTTGAACAGCAGCAAGTCCTCCTCCCAGTTCTTCATACATGGTTTCAAGCATGTCATCCATAAATCTTTGTAATTCACTGTCAACCATTTTAACTGGTTCGGATAATTTATGCAACATTGGATCAGGCTCAATAATAAGCTTTAATAACGCCATATTCTTAATATATTAGAATTTTCTTGTGATTCTAGTAATGATTTCACTTTTTGGCAACAAAGACATAATTTCAAAAACACTAATTGAAGCAGTCGTCCCGGTAATAAGAGCTCTTAAAATTTGCATGATTTGATTTAATTTAATGTCTTTATTAGCAGCAAATTGTTTAATTATTTCTTCGATATCACGCTTCTCCCAAACTTGAATATTGGTAACTAACTCGATTGTTTCTGCTAGCAATGTAATGTCACTAGTTTTTATAATGTCTAATGCCGCATCTCTTATTACAACATGACTCGCGACCAAAAAAGAACTAGCCTCTGCCAATTCATTAATAGTTTTAGCTCTTAATTTAAGACTATCCATTGCTTTGCTTAATATTTCAAGATCATTATTAGATAAAGCTCCTTGCTTGCTTAGTATGGGTGTAATCAAACTAATCAATCTGGTATTAGTTGATCCTTTGATATAGTGAGCATTGACACTAGCCATTTTGGCAAAGTCTAATTTTGCTGCAGCTTTATTTATTTGATTGATATCAAACCACTCAATTGCTTGAGAGCGCGAGATGATCTCATCATTACCGTGACTCCAGCCAAGTCTCAATAAATAATTATTTAGTGCTTCTGGCAAATACCCCATTTCTTTATATGCCTCAACTCCTAGTGCACCATGCCTTTTTGAAAGTTTGGCTCCATCTATCCCATGAATTAAAGGAATATGAGAAAACTCAGGTATAGGCCAGTTCATAGCCTGGTACAATAAAATTTGCTTAGCTGTATTGCTTAAATGGTCATTACCTCTAATGACATGAGTAACTCTCATATCATTATCATCAATCACACAAGCAAGCATATAAGTTGCACTGCCATCTGAGCGCAATAACACTAAATCATCAATTTGATCATTATCAATTTCAACTTTACCCTGTACCAAATCATTGATTATTGTTTTGTTTTCATTTGGTACTTTTAATCTTATTACTGGTTTGCTAATACTAGAATATTCATTAACTGACATATCCCGCCACTTACTTCTAAAAACAATATGTTGACCCAGCTCATGAGCTTTATCACGTTGATCTTGCAATTCTTTGGCAGTATCAAAGCAATAATAAGCTTTCCCCTTTTTAACCAACTCGTTAGCAACTTCAACATGCCGATTCTTACGGTGACTTTGAAAAACTATTTCCTCATCATACTTCAGATCCAGCCATGCTAGACCACTAATAATTGCATCAATAGCACTTTTAGTTGAGCGAACCTTATCTGTATCCTCTATCCTTAATAAAAACTTACCATGATTATGTTTAGCATACAAATAATTAAACAATGCCGTTCTTGCACTTCCAATATGTAAATATCCCGTTGGTGAAGGAGCAAATCTAGTTATAACTGCCATACATCATTTATTAACTGATAAAATTTTGAAACAATATACTCTTGACAACTAAGATAGGCAATAATAATTGTGATTAACAAGGCTACTAAAGAAGTGGCTAATAACTTATGCAGTAAATACGGATTTTTAGGAGCGCTTTCTGCGTGACCTATCTGCTTATTGGTCTCAATTTCTACTCCTATTGGCAATGCCAAAAAAAACACTACCCACCAAATCATACAGTACATAAATACAATAGATTGAATACTCATATAGCAATAACAATTCATTATGTGTTTGCATTATTATATGACAAACAATATAATCCTTACCAAGTAATATTTCATCATAAATAATTCTATATTTTTGGTTTAGGTCAGTATGTTCTTTAAGCTTATGAGTTTTTTCTCTTCTGATATGGCAATAGATCTAGGTACAGCCAATACATTAGTTTATGTTAAGGGTCGCGGGATAGTGCTAGATGAGCCTTCAGTAGTAGCGATGTTACATGTTGGAGGTACAATAAAACCATACGCTTTTGGTCATGAAGCTAAAGTTATGTTGGGCAGAACACCTGCAGATATAGTTGCGATCAGGCCGCTTAAAGATGGCGTTATTGCAGATTTTAAAGGCTCTGAAGAAATGATTAAATATTTTATTCGTACTGTGCATAACCGTAGAACGTTTACTGGTCCATTAATTATTGTTTGCGTTCCTTCTGGTTCAACACCTGTAGAGCGCAGAGCTATTCAGGAAGCTGCTGAAGGCGCTGGCGCTAGAGAAGTATATTTAATAGAAGAGCCAATGGCAGCAGCAATCGGTGCTGGCCTACCAGTAACCGAACCAACTGGATCTTTAATTGTTGATATTGGTGGTGGCACCACAGAAGTTGGTGTTGTTTCTCTTGGTGGAATAGTTGATAAAAAATCTGTAAGGGTTGGTGGAGACAAAATGGATGAAGCCATAATTTCTTATATTAGACGCCATCATAATTTACTAATTGGTGAATCAACTGCAGAAAAAATCAAAAAGACAATTGGTAGCGCAAGCACTCCTCATGATGGCCGTGGTCGCACTATGGCAATTAGGGGGCGTGATTTAGTAAACGGCTTACCAAAAGAAGTAACGCTTACTGAACAACAAATTGCTGAAAGTCTATCTGATCCAGTCAATCAGATCATTGATGCTGTTCGAGTTGCTTTGGAGCGCACTCCCCCTGAATTATCATCAGATATAGCTGATAAAGGAATAGTGATGACTGGTGGTGGTGCATTATTAAGCAATCTTGATAAAGTTCTAAGCGATGCCACTAAATTACCAGTTATAGTTTCAGAAGATGCTTTGTCTTGCGTTGCACTTGGTTGTGGTAAAGTGTTAGAAAATATGTCAAAATTCAAGCATGTATTATTTAAACAAGATTGATATTTTTAGTATTCAACATTGAAAATTGCATTTGCTTTCAAAAATCTTCCTAAGCTCTGCTTAGCTGTTTTTCTTGTTGTAACCGGAATGTTATTATTTTTCAATCGCAATAACCACTTCATAAAAACTGTGGAAACTTCTATTCTCAGCCAAATAAGTCCTATTATGAGTATATTATCTTTCGCAACTAATGATTTGGAAGCATTCATCGCAACTATTACAGACTTTATAAACCTCGGTGAAAAATACAAAAAATCGCAAATTGAAAATCGACTATTGAAAGACAATATTCTCATGCTCCAGCAATTATACTATGAAAATGAAGCATTGCGCACGCTCAATCATTTAACACTGCCGAAAGTAAGGAAAATAACCACTACCAGGATAGTTAGTCATTTTGAAAATGAATTTATAAATACTGCAACAATTTTAGCAGGAAAGGGTCAATTTATAGAAAGTGGCCAGGTGGTGGTAAATGGTGATGGAGTTGTCGGCTTGGTTACTGTAGTAGGAGAAAAAATTTCTCGCGTTTTATTAGTCACTGACACTTGCTCTAAAATCCCTGTATTTTTTCCAAGAACTAAAGAGCGCGCTATTGTTATTGGTAACACCATTAACTTGCTAGTACGTTATCTTGCTCAAGGCTCAAAAATTATGGTTGGCGATCTGGTAGTCACTTCTGGTGATGGCGCATTATTTCCTTATGGATTACCTGTTGGTGTAGTTAATGAAATAAAAGAAGAAGATATAACTATCGAACCTTTTTACGATCAAAACAAATTAGATTTAGTAACAGTTTTAAGTTACTAAGCTTAGTTATCTCTACCACAAACATTCAGCAGTTCTAGTGATTGTAATGTAGAATTTGACTAACCCATAAGAAAGCTGATTAAAATATGACCTCTCTTAAACGTAAATACGTAAATTCTGACCTAAAGGTAAAATTACAGCAAAGTAAACTACTATATCTTTTATCTGTATTCATAAAGCAGAAAGCATTAACTTACTTGCTTATATCAATTGCACAAAATAACTTTACATAGTCGATACTGAAGAAAAGGTCATTAAGAGTTTTAGCCGAAACTTACTGTATCCAACAATACAGAAAGCCTTGAACCATTTTTAAACAATATACCATGGTTACACTTCGTCATATTGTCATAAGCGAAATCAACTCGCAGCATTTGAGGGACGATTTGGATGCATTCACTACG
>CAMDPW010000006.1 GCA_945905715.1 Rickettsia typhi | reverse complement strand
CAAATATCTCGGATGCTGACTTCTGACTTTTTCCTGATTCTAGATATTTTACTACTTTTTTTCTTAAATCTATACTGTAAGGACTCGTACTCATTTTTCCTTTTAATCTAACACATAATATATGCTAATTCAACTTATTTTACTATAACGGTAGTACTACGTTGTCTAGCTTAAGACTTATGCTAGTTTAACTTGCTATAAATTTTCTTGTTCTTATTTTGCAATATGATTTTGAATAATTATCTGTGCTAATGACAACATTAGACATAAAATCACTATATACTACATGTAGTAGCTAGTGGAGTAAACTGTATAGCCAGGTTTTAAAATATAAATTTTTTCTTTAAGCCTTTAATATCAGTTGCCTTTGAATTCTATCATGAAGATTAAAAATTTTACGTTAGATGATATAAATTTTCTATATTATGCTTATCAAAAAATCTCAGTATAGCCTCTTCTTGAGAATTGCCATGAGCTATACCAAGAAATTTATAGCCACGCTTCAGTAAGCTCTTACCATAATATTCATTAGCATTAGAAGCAATGATGATGGAGATAAAAATTTTTATAATTTCAGTTTCAGTTGTGGTTAATGGTGTAAATTTTATAGTCAACACACAGAGAACATTTACTACAAAGTAAATCAATAATACACTCCAAACTTGCTTGTACAACGTCCATAAGCTGCCAAAAATAAAGCATGACCAATTAAAACCTTCCTTTACTAAAACAATATCATCAATTGCATCTTGGGATTTCTTTTCTGAGTTTGCGTATATACTATAACATTGCATAATTTTTGTGATATGACTTGTGGTTCAATAGTGATCATGATATATTTTTATATATTACCTCACGAATTTAATAATAATACGCAAGGGAAAATGACGCAAGTTAATTTGCACGGTACTACGATATTGTCGGTCAGAAAAGGTAACAAAGTGGCAATTGCTGCTGATGGACAGGTTACATTTGGTAACACTATAATGAAGTCGACTGCTAAAAAATTACGCTCATTAGCTGATGGTAAAATTTATGCAGGTTTTGCTGGTTCAACTGCTGATGCTTTGACTTTGTATGAGAGATTAGAAGAAAAATTAGATAAATATAATGGCCAGTTAACTAGGGCTTGCGTTGAATTAGCCAAAGATTGGCGTACTGATAAATACTTACGTCGCTTAGAAGCTATGATGATTGTGGTTGATAAAGATGTGTCCTTAGTACTGACTGGCAATGGTGATGTGATCGATCCAGATAGTGGTGTAGTTGCTATTGGATCTGGTGGTAATTTTGCCAAAGCTGCTGCTCTAGCTTTGCTAGATATTGAAGGGTATGATGCCGTTGCAATAGTAAAGAAATCTATGAATATTACATCTGAGATTTGCATTCATTCGAATGATAATATTATTATTGAGACTATAGGTTAATATGCAGAAGAAAGTTACTAATTTATTTTTACAAACAGCTCTTACTCCTAAAAGTATTGTTGCGGAATTAGACCGTTATATAGTTGGTCAATTTGATGCTAAAAAGGCGGTAGCTATTGCTTTACGGAATAGATACCGTCGTAAAGCAGTTAGCGATCATTTGCGTGAAGAAATTGTACCAAAGAACATTTTAATGATTGGTCCAACTGGCGTGGGCAAAACAGAAATTGCTAGAAGGTTATCAAAGCTTGCGGGAGCGCCTTTTATAAAAGTTGAAGCCACAAAATTTACGGAAGTTGGTTATGTTGGTCGTGATGTTGAGTCTGTTATCAGAGATCTTGTTGAGATCTCAATTAATATGCTCAAGGATAAAATAAAAAAAGATCTGCATCACAAAGCTAAATCTAGAGCTGAAGAAAGAATACTAGACGTTTTAGTAGGTGCGTCATCTAGTGAGACTACTAGGGAGAAGTTCAAATCTCTATTGTTTGCTGGTCAATTAGATGAGCGTGAAATTGAAATCAAAGTTAAAGAAAGTAAATCAAGCAGTTTTCCTGCTATGGAAATTCCAGGTATGCCAGGTGCGCAAATGGGACTAGTTAACATTAGTGAGTTGCTTGGGAAAGCTTTAGGTAATTCTGAGCAGAAAAAATTAAAAAAAATGACAGTTAGTGAATCGTATGACATTCTCATGAACGAAGAAACTGAAAGTATGATTGATGAAGAAAAGATGGTTTTTGAAGCAATTCAATTGGTAGAAAATGATGGTATCGTATTCCTAGATGAGATTGATAAAATAGCTTCACGTGGTGGTAACAATAAGGGTGGTGAAGTAAGTAGAGAGGGAGTGCAGCGAGATTTTTTGCCATTGATTGAAGGCACATGCGTTTCTACTAAATATGGTTCAGTTAAAACTGATCATATTTTATTTATTGCTTCAGGTGCATTTCATACTGCCAAGCCTTCCGATTTACTGCCTGAATTACAAGGAAGACTACCAATTAGAGTTGAACTAAAAGATTTAACCGAGCAGGACTTAGTAAGAATTTTAAAAGAGCCTGAAGCAAGCTTAATCAAACAATACATTGCTTTAATGAGTACTGAAGGTGTGGAACTTAACTTTACTGAGGATGGTATAGAGCATATAGCTAGTATTGCTGCAACATTTAATCAAGAAGTTGAAAATATTGGTGCAAGGCGACTACATACTGTAATGGAAAAATTACTCGAAGATGTCAGTTACAATTCCGAAGATCATCAAGATAAAGTCGTTACTATAGACAAGTCTTATGTTGATAAATTTCTTAATGATGTAGTTAAGCGTTCAGATTTATCAAAATTTATCTTGTAGGCTGATTTTTACTTTATAATAATATATTATGTCTGATCTTGCTTTAGGATTTGGTTTAAAATTTGAGGATTTGTATAAGCATTTAGGCTTATTAAAACTTGATCAGGTTTTTCTTCAATATTTACAGAGCGTCAATATTGAGTTATATAACTTTCTCAATACATCTAGACAAGCAAATCATTTGTCGGCTTTTGATTATTCTAATTTTATCACTGAACTTGCTCCCATTTTAGACGAATTCACTGCCAAGCTTTTTAATATAGAAAAGGAAGTTTTTTCCTTATCAGCTGAGCATAATAAGTTATCAGTGATTTTTCGCTGTAAGCGATTATTTGTCCAAAGGCGAGCCGTGAAAGAATACGCTATTTTTGCTTGGTCTGAGTATAATGCGGCAAGAATAGAGAAAAAGTTACTTAAATATTTTGCGAGTAGCGAGTTTAGCGAATTAGTGTTTGCTGAGAATGTTATGGTCTGGTTGGAGTGGTCAGAAGAATATAAGCAGCAAATTGATTTAGCAATGAAGTATGCAGCTTGGGCTACTCTGTCTATAGAAGGCAAGGCAAGGCATGGGTCAGGAGTATTGTTTCAAGTAGCAAGGAAGCTAGATTATGAGTATCTAATAATGCTAAAAGAAGAGTCTTGCAATGGGGTTAATATTCTAAAATCTCCTCATGTGAGATTGCGTGATGGTTTTAGCTTAACTGATAATGGTGGCAGTTTAGTTCAAGTATTAGATCAAGCTCATTTTTGTATATTCTGTCATAACCAAAGCAAAGATTCTTGTTCTAAAGGATTTATCAATACTCAAGCCAAGCAAAAAATTTTTAAAACTAATATACTAGGTGAGCAACTAACCGGTTGCCCGCTCGAAGAGAAAATTTCGGAAATGAACAATTTAAAAGCTGATGGCTATAGTATTGGTGCTTTGGCTACTGTAATCATTGATAATCCAATGGTAGCAGCAACTGGGCATCGTATTTGTAATGACTGTATGAAATCTTGTATTTACCAAAAACAAGAGCCAGTAAATATTCCTAAAGTTGAAACAAGAGTTTTAAATGACGTACTTAATTTATCTTGGGGATTTGAAATTTATAGTCTCTTTACCAGGTGGAATCCTCTTAAAATTAGAGATTATATTTGTCAAAAGAATACTGGATATAAAGTCTTAGTAGCTGGACTTGGACCAGCTGGTTTTACTCTTGCTCATTATTTATTAAACGAAGGGCATATTGTAGTAGGCATAGATGGCCTAAAAATCGAACCTTTGCCAGCAGCATTATCAGGAGTAACTATTGATAATGAGCGCATATCTTTTCTACCAATTAAGGATATTGAGCAGTTTTTTGAAGATTTAGACAGCCGTATTGCCTATGGTTTCGGAGGAGTTGCAGAGTATGGAATTACAGTGCGTTGGAATAAGAATTATTTAAAAATTATTCGCTTACTTTTAGAGCGTCGCCAAAATTTTTCTATGTTTGGCGGGGTGCGATTCGGTAGTAATATTAACTATGATATTGCAGTAAAATTAGGTTTTGATCATATAGCTCTTGCTCTTGGCGCTGGCAGACCATCACTAATTAGAATACCTAAAGCCTTAGCTAGCGGTGTAAAAATGGCTTCTGATTTTTTGATGGCATTGCAATTAACTGGAGCTGCTTGTCAGGATTTAATTACCAATTTGCAAGTTCGTTTGCCAATTTTGGTCATAGGTGGAGGTTTAACTGCAGTAGACACTGCAACTGAATCAGTGGCTTATTATGTTAGGCAAGTAGAAAAATTTGCTAAACGCTACAATTTTTTATCGCAACAATTAGGCGTTGACGCATTAACTAAAGAATTTACTCCTTATGATTGGTTAGTAGCACAAGAATTTTTAGCTCATGCTAAGTTGTTTACTATTGAGCGATTGCAAGCTCAGCAGAACAATCGTCAGCCTAGCTTCATTAGTATTATTGATGAGCTAGGAGGAGTGAATGTAGTGTATCGTAAAAAAATATGTGATGCTCCAAGTTATCGCTTAAATCATGAAGAATTGGAAATGGCTTTAGAAGAAGGGATTGGTTTTATTGAAAATGCGGTGCCTTATGAGGTAGTAGTCGATCAAAATGATCGAGTTACAGGTTTAAAGGTTAAAATTAAAAATTTAGCTGAGATTCAGACAATTTCAGCGCATAGTATTTTTGTAGCAGCTGGTACCAATCCCAATACAGTACTATCTCGTGAGGAGCCAACGCTATTTCATCTTGATCAAAAGTATTTTCAAGCAATAGATGAAGAAGGTAATGTTGTTCACTTAGAAAAATCATGTAAGCCTCAATCTAACCATATTTTTACTACCTTAGATCAAGAAAAAAGAGCAATAAGTTTCTTTGGTGACTTACACCCATCCTATGCTGGCAATGTTGTTAAGGCAATGGCAAGTGCTAAAAATGGTTATAAAGCTATTACTACGATATTACAAAAAAGACAGTCCAAAAACCAAAAAGCTGAAGAATTTTTTGCAGAACTTAATCAGCAATTTGAAGCAAGAGTGATGGAAGTTAAGCAATTAACTCCAACTATTATTGAACTTATTATAAAATCACCACTCGCTGCTGAGTGCTTTTTACCTGGTCAATTTTATCGTTTACAAAATTACGAAGTAAACGCCTTAAGAGCTACACTTAATCATATGCAAGTTAAGCTGGTAATGGAAGGTATAGCTCTAACCGGAGCCTGGGTAGATAAAACAAAAGGACTGATATCGCTTATTGCTCTAGAGATGGGAGGATCTTCTGATTTATGTAGATTCTTACAACCAGGAGAAAAAGTGGTATTAATGGGGCCAACTGGTCACCCAACTGAAATTAAACCAAAAGAGCAAGTACTCTTGGTTGGAGGCGGTTTAGGCAATGCAGTGCTCTTTTCGATAGCAAAAGCAATCAAGGAAAAAGGCGGAAGAGTTTTGTATTTTGCTGGTTACAAAAAAGCCATTGATTGCTATAAAATTGAAGAAATTGAACGATTTTCTGATGAAATCGTATGGTGTTGCGATGAAGAAGAGTTACGAGCCAATAGACCACAAGACAAAGTCTATCAGGGAAATATTGTAAATGCTATTTTAGCGTACGCTAAAGATGAGCTTGGACCAAGGAAGTTTAATTTAGCAAAAATACATCGTATTATTGCCATCGGTTCTGATAAAATGATGGCAGTTGTAAGTCAAGCTAGACAATCTATTTTATACGAATATCTGGCTAGAGATTGCGCTGCTGTGGCAAGTATAAATTCACCAATGCAATGCATGATGAAAGAAATCTGCGCGCAGTGCCTATCAGAATGCATTGACCCTCGTACCGGTATCACAACCTACGTTTACAGTTGCTTTAATCAAGATCAAAATATGGATGAAGTGAATTTTCAGCATTTAAGTAATCGTTTGCAGCAAAATTCTCTTTCCGAAAAATTGACAAAAAAATTGATAGACTATTCCCTTAGAACTTTAGGAAAAAGAACGGAATAGATTTAATTATGCATTTCACCTGCTTTAATAAAAAACATCTTTTCTGCTAATGCTTCTAACGTAGAATTTGGTAATGTAGACACAAAGCACCATATACAATCACAGAATATTTACTTTCACTACTCATTTAGTATGATTAAGATATGATAACTCTTTATTACTCAGGCGTATACATAATGAGCTGGTAATAAGATTTGCTAGAGCCAGGAGGTTACTGAGCTGTGTTTGCAAACACAAGAGAGACAGCATAATGCTGCAAACGCTAAGATATACTTTAACTATAGAAAAAAAGTGTCACAAGATCCAAGTCGTAATGTAAGTGTGATATCTTTGGAGTTACGGTGCAATCACTAAATGTATGTCTCTTGTTAAGTAAAGACTTTATATTGTGTGTGCAAAGGGGAAAATTTACTTCTAAACCTAGAGTAATTACATTAGATAGGAAAGAATTATTAGATCTCATACGGGCAGAGTTCTGAGTAAATTGCTTAGAGACATATAGTGGTACCCAAAAACTTGACTGCTAAAATTGTAAAATGAGATATCATTTCAAACAAAAAAGGGAATGATATGCCTAAGAAAGCAAAGCAATATAGTGCAACAGAAAAAACGAAAATTGTTTTAGAGGCAATAAAGATGAAATGACAATGCATCTAGTTCTGTTTGGGATTGTGATCGGTTGCAGAGCGGTAAGTTGATATTACGGAATAATGGCAATTGAAGCCATCTATCCTAAAATGCATTTAGGTAAACGCAACCAAGCTCATAAGATATATCTTTATCTTTTAAAAGGAGTTGAACTTACTAAGTTAAATCAGGTATGGAGTACTGATATAACTTACATTAAAATGATACGATTGCTTTAGTCGTTATATTTTTAGCTGGAAAGTTTCTATTAGCTTAGAAAGTGATTTTTGTATTGAAGCTCTAGAAAAAGCCATAGAAAAACATGGTCAACCTGAGATTTTTAATACTGATCAAGGATCTCAATTCACGTCAAAGAATTGCATCAATGAACTTGCTAAACGTGAAATAAAGATTAGCATAGACGGTAAGAGTAGAGCTTTAGATCATGTTTTATTGAAAGATTTTGGCGCGCATTAAAACAAGAAAAAGTATATTTGATAATTTGAAATACTGTAAATGATACAAAAAATGCTATAACAGATTACATACTATAAAATTCAATAAAAAATAACATCCGTGTTTCATAAGTTTGTAGGTCTAGGCAATTTTCCTGATAAGTAATGACAGCCACCACGGTGTTATTTTCTAGATTAAAATTAGCCATACCATACAGAGAAAAAAGTTTTGTTGGCAGTTCATATGATAGCAGATTTCATAATTACCTAGCTTGGCTGTTGGTTCCTAGTCGTTTTTTTCCGTCAGCAATAACTTTGGCAGTAAATTTGCCTTCAGGAATTTGTTTGAGCTCTTCTTGAATAGCAGTCTGAGCGTATTTGAATAATCTTTCTTCTGATCTGCCTAATCCTAAAACCATATATTTAGCAACAATTAGAGCATTGGATATAAAATCAACTAACCTATTCACTAGATTCCAAGTATATCTTTTAGATTCATAATTTTTGGCTCGATGTAATTCAAGCATATCTTCCATAACTGGCGCTAGAGTTTTGTTCAAGGCTTTACTAAATTTACGATTTTCTTGGTCACTTAATGGACGATAAAATTGCAATACTTCTTTAGTAGCTGTTTGAATTTGATTAGAAAACTGATGAAGATTTGGTTCTACGGTTGCTACTAAAATTTCATGTAACTTTTTAGTAAGTTGTTTAGCTATAATGTGTAGAGCTTTGTTCGCTTCTTTCATTTGTGGATTTTTGCTAAAATCTTGCACACCTTTATATAAAACTAAGCTAGCATAAGCTGCTACTCTTACTTTCTCTTCTTCTGGTGTTCTGTTTTTGCCAGCAGTTTTATCTAAAAGGTCAAAAACTGTTTTGCTATCGTTATTAGCAAGATAAGGATCAGCTCCGGCCTTAACTAGTAATTTTATACTAGAGAGATCGTTGATGGCAGCAGCGCAATGTAAGGCTGTATTACCATCTTTATCCTTAGCATTTATAGGAATGTCAATTTTATGATTAAGCAATAATTTTATGGCTTGCTCGTGCCCTTCTCGTGCAGCTAAGTGCAAGGGAGTTTGTCCATTTATATTGTGCCATGTTAGAACAAGAGTGTGTAGCAAAAGTAGTTTAAGTAATTCATGATGATTTTGGCCTGCAGCATAATGCAACATGCTATTACCTTGATTATCTGGCTGGATAGAGGCCAAGGTTGGTATAACTCTACCTAAACTGACCATTTTTTTAAGATAGGCCTCTTGGCGATTTTCAAGAGTACTTCTTGTGTTTCGTAGTAATAGATGCAATGGCGTTTGGTTCATTACATTAACAGTAGTAAGTAGATCTTTTCTTGTTGGGTCGGTAGCTAATTCGATGAGTAAGTCAAGATTGCCAGCGCGCGCAGCGATATGTGCGATATTATCGCCTAGCATATCTTTAGTGGCGATATTGCTGCCCATAACCGCCATTAATTTAGCCATGCTCTCTAAATACGTTGCGTTGATATGAGGGTTTGCAGAAACTAGTATGTGCAGCACATTTTGGCCGTGATTATTGGTCATATTAAGCAATTCACGTTTAGCATTTTCTGCGACTATGTATTCTTGAGAGAGTAATGTTTCATTAGAAATAGGCTTTTTAGTGCGCGTAGTTTTTTTACTTGCTATAAGGTCTAGCATTTGATGATATCGCTGCGTCCTTAAGTCTTGTTTAGCTTGTTCTGCGGCAACTTCAAGTACTGCTTCTATATTTTCTAATTTACCAGAGGCTGCAGCAAGCATGAGAGGAGTCATGCCATGCTTATCTTTGGCTCTTATATCACAGTCATGCCTGCTTTGACTAAGCATTGCAAAAAGTTTAGCAGCATTGGGTTGAGTGGCAATACAATGAGCTAAAGTTTTACCTTCGCCTAAATCTTTGTTTACATTATTTTCGAGGCAAATTTCTATAAATTCGCTCAATAACTCTGGATGATTATGATCAAGAATATAATTGATCGGTGACTTAAGATTGCTATCTGGCTTTAGTAAACTTGTGTGTCTTGATAATTCATTAAGCCAGTGAATATCGCCATATATTGCGGCGTAATGTGCTGGTGTCATTTGATTTTCATCGGCACTATTAGCCATCGCAATAAGTTGTTGCTTACGTTTGTCAGGCAGGTCTGTACTGCTCAGTAAAGTTAAAAAGTAACCTGCATTCCAGCGTTTGGGATCACTTACAAAATAATGGACTAAATTTTGTCCGCGCTCATTGACTGGATATATTTCTTCTGCTCTACTTCTTGTTTCTGTTTGAGTGAGTAGTTGATCAAAAGTGATATTGCTAAATCCAGTTGGTACAATTTTTGGCATGCCTAATGAGTGAAGAGTGTGTCTCACTTTCAAATCCTATAAATTATCATATATCTAAATAATAGTAATAAATCATTAATAAATTATTAACGAAAAAAAATTTTGTTTCATTGCTTAGTGTGAGGTAACCACATTACAAGGTGATAAAGTACTAGTTTAGCAATAGAAAAAAGAAAGGTTAATATTACCATAAGATACACAAGCGCATCGTAACTAAAAAAGTTGATGATCATACTACTAATGCCAGCTGATAAAAATTGTAGGAAAAAATATAAAGCTAATGTATTACTGGTATGTTTAGTAAAAATATTGAGAATAAGCGATTGGCAGCAAGGCAAGATAATGCCAACAAAAAACATTATCAAGCTAAACATGCTTATTAAGATGGCGCTAGAAATAGGAAAGATAATCACTAGCAAACCTAAAATACTAGCTAAAAGTAAAGTAAGAGCATTTGACCACCAGATCATTTTTTCTAACTCGTATTGATCAACTAGACGACGCACAATAATTGTACCAAGGCCATAGCCAAGTGAAGTTATTGCGAGCTGTAAAGCAAAGTAGAAAGAACTTAGTCCAAGATACTCTTGATAAATAAAAGGGGTGGCGCTTAAATAAATAAAGTAATTACACCAGGTACACATTGTAACAAAACTCAAAGTTAAAAATATTTTATTTGTCAGCAAATGCTTGTATATTTTGCCTAGCTTAAACATAGAAATTTGTAGTACAATTTGCCGCGAATCATCTTCAATATACTTAGTAATTAATTTTAAACTTATAACCGCTATCATGGCCATGCCAATAAAAGCTGCTCGCCAGTTAAACCATTCAATTAAGTAAGTAGTGATGAAGGGTAAAATTACTGATGCCATTGAGGTAATGGTTGAAAAGTAACTGAGAGCCTTAATTTGATTTATCTTATCATAAGTTCTATTTGCTTCTAGTCGTCCTAGTACCGTACCAGAGCCGCCACTCATTGATTGAACAAAACGAGCGATAATAATCGTGGTCATGTTTTGGGCGAAGGCACAAATTAAAGCGGTTATCAAATAGCTAATAGTTGATAACACCATAATTTTTTTTACACCAAAACGATCGGCTAGAGGAGCAGATATGATCAAGGAAAAAGCAAACCCTACCATGTATAAACTTAGAGAGAGCTTGAGTACGATATCATTGGTGGCAAGAGCTTGCTTTATGCTCAGCAATATTGGTAAGTACATATCAACAGTAAGTTTGGTCAGCAATACTAAGCCTAACAAGCTGGTTAAATGCCAAAATTCAAGATAATTTTTTTTTATATACATCTTAGTACTAACTAAATGATTAATAGGCAAATCTAATGTATTTTAAGAGTGTAAGTAAAGAAATTATATAATTGGTTGGTATTTTAATTATTAATATTCCTCTATAATCGTAGAATTTTAGTACATTTCCGAACTTGGAACTAAGATATAATTATGGAGAAATAAAAAACATTAGCGATTCATGAGTCTGATAGCATGAAGAGATTCAGAAGCAATGCAGGTTTTTAGTGTAACTTTAGATGCTATTTCAACACCAAGCACTAATGAAAATATAAGTCTCATATCAGATTTAAGCAAGTAGGCACTGGTGGTCTTGAATTTGCGTCAATTATTGATACAAGATTAATGGTTTTGACAGTTGCAGCATGTCTATACGACAACGTTCAGATGCATAAAACTGATTAGAGGCTGGTTTAGGAGATTGATCAATAACGTTGCTTAGTGGCAAGAAGTACTGGGTAATTTCAGGAGATACAATAGAGTAGTATTTGCTCTAGTGCATACTGAACATCTATCTTTTTTGGTAGAAGTATAGTAATTTATGGCGTCGATCCATAAACTTTCTTGTCCATGATCTAGAGCTATTTCTTAGTTGGAGGACATATATTAGTTGCTGTTTATTTAGGTTGTAAACAAGATCTCAGCTGCAAAATGAATTAATATAACTCTTGCCATTTCACCTAATAAAATTTATTTATCTCTTATACATTAAAAATTATAGCGGTGAAACAAATGAAAAACTATCAGTATGTTTGTGTAATGAAGGGAGTGAACAAAATCTACCCTAATAAAGAAGTTTTAAGAGATGTTTGGCTGTCATTTTTGCCTGGAGCCAAAATCGGTGTGATTGGCTATAACGGCTCAGGAAAATCTACGCTTTTAAAAATCATGGCTGGCATTGACAAAGATTACACCGGTGAAGCTTGGGTAGCTGAAGGTATTGTTTCTGGTTACTTACCACAGGAGCCAAAACTTAGTTCTGATAAAAATGTTTTTGAAAACATTATGGAAAGCGTTTCTGCAGTGACCAAATTAGTAGATTGTTTTAATGAAATTAGCAATAAATTTTCTGAGCCCCTGTCAGATGAAGAGATGAACGACTTAATTACGAAGCAGGGAGAACTCCAGGAAAAAATTGATGCGGTCAATGGTTGGGAAATTGAGCGCGAAGTTGAAATTGCAATGCAGGCTTTGAATTGTCCAGCAAAAGATGCAAATATTGATCAAATCTCTGGTGGTGAAAAACGACGGGTGGCTTTATGTAAATTGTTGCTGGAAAAGCCAAGTATGCTACTTCTTGATGAGCCCACCAACCATTTAGATGCGCAATCAGTATTATGGCTAGAGAATTATTTACAAAACTATGCAGGAACCGTGGTGCTTGTAACGCACGATCGTTACTTCCTTGATAACGTAACTAAGTGGATTTTAGAAATTGATCGTGGAAAATGTATTCCTTGGCAGGGTAATTATTCTTCATGGTTAGAACAAAAAGACGAAAGACTTGCTCAGGAATCTAAAGAAGAGGACGGGCGGCACAAACAAATCAAGAGAGAGCTTGAGTGGATTAGACAGTCGCCGCGCGCAAGACAAGCTAAAAGCAAGGCTCGTGTTAGCGAGTATAATAAGTTGGTTAATCAGGAAAGAAAGACTAATGTTGAAACTGCACAGATACATATTCCTGAAGGTCCTCGTTTGGGTGATATTGCTATTAAAACTGATGCGTTGTCAAAGGAATTTAATGGGCATAAATTATTTGATAATTTGACTATCACAGTTCCGCCTGGTGCAGTGGTTGGTGTAATTGGGCCAAATGGTTACGGTAAAACTACTTTATTTAAAATGATCACTGGTCAGGACAAAGATTACAATGGGACGATTCGCTTAGGTAATACTGTAACTCTTGGTTATGTGGATCAATCACGTGACAGTTTAGATGATAAGCAATCTGTTTGGGGCGAGATCTCTGGCGGCATGGAAGATATAAAGCTAGGTAAGTGCATAGTAAAAAGTCGAGCATATTGCGCAAGTTTTAATTTTCGTGGAGCTGATCAACAAAAATTAGTTGGCCAACTTTCTGGAGGTGAGCGTAATCGAGTACATTTAGCAAAAATGTTGCGTAATGAAGTGAATGTGCTCTTGCTTGATGAACCAACCAATGATTTGGATGTCGACACTTTACGCTCTTTGGAGGAAGCCATTAATGATTTTGCTGGTTGTGTTTTGGTGATTAGTCATGATCGTTGGTTTTTAGATAGAATTGTTACTCACATTTTAGCTTTTGAAGGTGATCAAGTGTATTGGTTCGAAGGAAATTTTGCTGATTATGAAATGAACTCAGAGCAGCGCAAGCCTAAATTGTTTGCTAGTAGTAAAATTAGGTTTAAAAAAATTAGTAGACAATAATTTTTAATAATGACAGAATCAAATATATTAGTTTTGGCTTAGGAGTATTTATGGGTATTTCATTAACACACTTAGTTATCACTTTGGTAGTAATATTGATTATTTTTGGTGCAGGAAAATTACCAAAAGTTATGGGCGATATCGGTCGTGGCATGCGTAATTTTCGCGAAGGTTTAAAATCTGATAATGATTCTGAAGAATTAAAAAGCGAACATATTCCCAAAACCATTAAGCTTCATAAACGCAAATCAGGTGCAAAAGGATCTTAAGCATGGCGAATAAGCAATTAGAACAAAATAGCACAGATGACACTATAATAGGTTTATTGCATGATATTTTAGGTCAGCACAAAACTTTAGAAATTTCGTTTGGTGAAATTGTTGATAAATTAAAAGATAAAGGCTTGGCATTACTCATCGCTATCATATCTTTGCCAGTGGCTTTACCGATTCCCACACCTCCTGGATTCACTACGATTTTCGGTGTGCCTATGTGTATTTTGACCGCACAAATGATTTATCGCTTAGAAAATCCTTGGTTACCACAATGGCTACGTAATAAAACAATTAAAATTGAAACCTTCAGAAGTTTTGTGGTAAAATCTGAGCCAATATTTAACAAGCTATCCAAGTTCTTAAAACCACGAATACCAACAATACTTACTGAGTCATCAGAACGCGTTATAGGTATATTAGCATTTTTATGTTCACTTTCGGTTGCTTTGCCAATCTTACTTGGTAATGCGATACCAAGTGCTGCAGTTTTTCTTATGGCGCTAGGCATCATGTATAAAGATGGTTTGATTGCTATAATAGGTATGGTTACTGCTGTTATTGGCTTAATTATTTCTACTACAGTTGTAGTGGTAGTAGCGCTTATTGGTATGACTGCTTTAGAAAAGTTTACAAACTTTTTTTAATAGTATATAACTTATATCATTGATAATTTATCGAGGGTACAGGTATGTCTAATACACAAGCAGATCAAACTCAGCATCCTTTTATATTACCAAATCTTCCGTATAGCCATAATGCACTTGAACCATATATGAGTAGTGAGACATTTAGTTACCATCATGGCAAGCACCATTTGGCTTATGTAAATAATCTCAATAAACTAATCGAGAATGGTGATTTTGCAAAAAAAAAATTGGAAGAAATAATTTTAGCATCAGTGGGAGACGATAGCAAACAGGGTATTTTCAATAACGCTGCACAAGTATGGAATCATTCATTTTTTTGGCATTGCATGAAGCCAAATGGTGGCGGTATGCCAAAAAACGCATTGCTTACGCAAATTAATCAGGACTTTGGTAGCTATGATAAATTCTGCGAGGAATTTAAAAATACTGGAGTCACTCAGTTCGGTAGTGGCTGGGTTTGGTTAGTTTTAGAAAATGCTAAACTGAAAATTAGAAAAACCGCTAATGCAGATACGCCTCTAGCATACAATCAAGTTGCGCTGCTAACATGCGATGTGTGGGAGCATGCGTATTATCTTGATTATCAAAATGCAAGACCTGACTATATTGCTATTTTCCTAAACAAGCTAGTTAATTGGGAGTTTGCTGAGAAGAATTTTGCCAACGCTTTATAGTGAAATACTTATGAATCAAGCAAAGTTGCTCACGGTTGTTGGTACCATGAGCGGGACTTCTTTTGATGGTATCGATGTAGCGCTAATCACAACCGATGGCAATAAAGTTACGAGTTTAAGTAATAATTTTAGCGTTTATTATCAGGAGCGACTTCGTCAGAATATTCGCCGCGTTCTTAGCGGAGACTACGATAGTAAGATGTTATTAGACACTGAAGATGAAATCACTCTTTATCATGCTCAAGCAATCAATAGACTTTTGAAAGAGTCTGGATTAGATAAAGAGCAAGTAGATCTTATAGGTTTTCATGGTCAAACCATATTTCATGATTCTAGGACTTACAAAACTTGGCAATTAGGTAATCCGTCTCTTCTTGCGGAGTTAAGTGGTATTAATGTTATTGCTGATTTTAGGCGAAGAGATATGGCGAATGGTGGTGAAGGCGCTCCTTTAGCGCCATTGTTTCATGCTGCGATATTTAGTGAAGCAACTCCTCCTCTGGCTATTATAAATATTGGCGGAGTAGCAAATATTACCTATTTGGGACGGAAAAATAATATAATAGCTTTTGATACTGGGCCAGGCTGCGCTTTAATTGATGATTGGATTTATTCAAGAATGCAGTTAAAATACGATGCCGATGGAGAAGTAGGCAGTATAGGTACGGTACACTATGAAATCTTAGATTCACTGATGGAAGATAGTTATTTTTCTCGCAAGCCATCCAAATCACTTGATCGCAATCATTTTACCAGTGTCTTTAACAATATTTCTAATCTTAATGCCGCTGATGGCGTAGCAACCTTGACTCACTTTACTGCTAAAGCTATCGCAGCTGCTAAGCAATTTTTGCCACAAAATCCAGTTAAATGGATTATTTCAGGTGGTGGAAGACGCAATAAATACTTGATGAAAATACTGGCTAACGATTACGGACTAGATGTACAAAATATTGATGAGTTTTTTTTTAAAAATACTAAACTAAATGGCGACTTCATTGAAGCGCAAGCATTCGCATTTTTAGCAGCACGTTCTTATCTGCACTTACCTCTGAGTTTACCTTCTACCACAGGAACAGTAAAGCCAGTATCAGGTGGAGGTTTTTACTTTGCTTAGTGATCAAATTTGTAAAAATAACACTACCTTTTTCAGTTATGTTGTTTATAAACACACTATGGTGTGATAACTTGGAAAATTCTTTATAAGAAAAAAACATGGGTTGCAAACTATGACGTTTTTTATGATAATTTTACAGAAGTTGTATTGATTTTGAAAGGAATTAATGCTCAATAGTTGTTTTAAGGTAAGATAATGGGTTGGTTTTCTAGATTTTCTAGTGGGAGCGTTACAAAAATAGAGAATGATCAAGTGATAGAGCAAAATAGCAAAACTGCACATCATGTTTATGAAGCGCGTAATTGGTATTATGATCGTTACGAGACCCTGATTGTTCAGCGTAATATTCTTTTTTTAATCGCTGTGTTGTCTATTATGGCTTCAATTGTTTGTGTGTTTTTCATCGGTAGAGTGACTTTAAGCAAATCAATTGAGCCGATGATAATTGAAGTGGAGGATACAACGGGCATTACTAATATAGTCAATCCGTTTATAGATACACAATGGTCATCTAACAAAGCTTTGAGTGAGTATTTTTTAATTATGTATCTTAGAACTCGAGAAACATATAATGTGGTTGATTATGGCTATAATTACTCTACAGTGGTAAGACTATTATCAAATACCACTGTTTATAAGCAATTCAGAGATTACGTTAATGATCCAAGCACTAATCCAGTTGCTTTATACGGAGCTAATAATTCCACTATTCTAACCTTACGTTCGGTTCAGTACTTGGAAGACGCTCCTTCAGGTGATCACAACGTGCAAGTGAGATTTGCTATTACTGAAGCTTCTGGCTCTAAAAAACGCTATAATAAAATAGCATCAATTTTATGGAACTATACTAAAATGAATATGACTTTTGATGAGCGGATGGTTAATCCTTTGGGTTTTCAAATTAAATTTTATGCGGTGACTAATGACATATCATAGAAATACAACTAAATTATTTTTAATTATATTTATAATTTTATTTTACATAAAATCGTACGCTGATATACCGCTTGCTACTGATCGCAGAATTAAAACATATGTCTACAATTCAAACGAAGTGTACTTACTTCTAGTAAAAAGTGGCTTTCAAACAAGTATAGAATTTGCAAATGGAGAAGAAGTCAAAACTCTTTCTTTAGGAGACTCTTATTCATGGAATATTACTCCTGTGGGTAACAGATTATTTGTTAAGCCGTTAGAGGATAATATTAGAACAAACATGACAGTGATTACTAATAAACAAACTTATCAGTTTGATGTAGTATCGCAAGCAAGCGATAGCAATGAATTTGAACAAGACATATCTTATGTAGTGCGTTTCTATTATCCGGTAAAAAGTAATTAAGCGTAAGGGAACATGAAAGATTATACTAAAGATAGCAAAGTAGATCCTAATCCAATGGAAGAATTATCTCCTGAAGATGGAAAAGATAGTATTTATCATAATGAATTAGAAGACAATCAAGACGAAAAAGCTGAGATTTATTCTGGCAAAACTACTGTTGCCCGTAGTGTCAATCAAAACATGTTAATGATGGCGATAGGTATAATAATTGTTGGATTAATAATTTATATGTCTTTTTTTCGCGACAGCAACAAAAATAAGTTAGACTCTCATGGATTTGGTGAAAAACCATCTAGCGCTGCAGATGAATTGTTGCTACCTGGTATACCTAATACACAGCCGCCACCACCTGATTTTTCTTTACCAAATAATACTAAAAAAATACCACCACCGCTATTACCACCAGAGATAAAATTGACTACACCACAACCTCAGCAACCAGCTATGGAATTGCCATTGCCTATCCCAACAAAAAACTCAGTTGAGAGTCAACAACGTACACAAAGTAAGCTCAGTTCTTCCATTATGTTAACTACTAATTCTAAGGGAGCGGATAACAGTGCTGATAGCAAAAAAACCTCGCAAATGTACTTAGAAACTTTTCTACCAGTGCATACTAATAGCGCTCAACAACGTATCACTTATGTTGGCAATATGTCATTGTTAGTTTCTCAAGGTAAAATAATTGAAACTATACTGGAAACCCCAATCAATACTAATTATCCAGGGCCAATTAGAGCAATTGTGAGTACGGATGTATATTCTGAAAATGGTAATAATGTTCTGATAGCAAGAGGTTCAAGAGTTGTTGGTGCATTTACTGGTGGCTTTACTCCTGGACAGACCAGAGTTTTAATTGCATGGAACAGAATTATAATGCCTAATGGATATGATATTGCAGTTGAATCTCCAGCAGTTGGACCTATTGGTACTATGGGAGTTGATGGTCTTGTTGATAATCAAATTGTACCTACTATGACCAACGCAGTGTTATTCAGTGCCATAAATGTCGCCTTTGCTGAATTAGCTGGTAAAGCGACTGGTAGTAAAAATGCTAGTCCGTCGCAAGCAAGTAACACTACTCATGTTGATGGAACCGTGACTTCTACTACCACAGCTTCACCAACTCAACAGGCAATACAGCAGCAAACTACAGCTATAGGTAGTACAGCTCAAGAGTTAGCGACACAATCTTTTTCTACCAAACCATTTATCACAATAGATCAAGGTACTATGGTCAATATTTTTGTTAATCGCGATATATTGTTTCCTTCAGATTTAACTACGAGTAATCTTACTATAAGATGAGTAAGTTCGCAGCTTTAGAAACATTTTTACTGCCTTTTTATGCGCTATTTCAAGAAGATGGAGTAGCGGAGATTTCAGTCAATAAACCATGTGAGGTTTGGGTTGAAAAGCATGGAGATATGCGTTTTGAGAGGTTGCCTCAACTTGATTTAGACCATCTACTCAGCTTAGGAAGACTGATTGCGCAGTCTACAGATCAAGTTATTAGCGAAGAAAAACCTTTACTTTCAGCTACATTACCAAATGGCTATCGCATTCAAATAGTATTTCCACCGGCGTGTGAAGCAGGAACTGTAGCTATTTCTATCCGTAAGGGCTCAACAATGAATTTAACTTTAGACGCTTATGAAAAACTTGGAGCTTTTAGCCATACCACTACAACTGAGCTCGAAGATCCACACAATGCTACATTAAATCAATTTTTGCAGCAAAATAATATAAAAGATTTTTTGAAATTAGCAGTAAAAGCAAAAAAAAATATCATAATAAGTGGCGGTACATCGACTGGCAAAACTACTTTTACTAATGCGGCCTTACTAGAAATTCCAGTTGAAGAGAGATTAATTACTTGCGAAGATGCGCATGAGATTAGTTTACCTAATCATAAAAATCATGTACATTTACTTGCTTCTAAAGGTGGGCAAGGCTTAGCCAAAGTAACAATTCAAGATTTAATTGAAGCATGTTTGCGTTTGCGTCCAGATCGCATTATAGTTGGTGAACTTAGAGGTGCTGAAGCATTCAGTTTTTTGCGTGCAATTAACACTGGTCATCCTGGGTCAATATCTACCTTACATGCCGATGCACCATCGATGGCAATAGAACAGTTAAAGCTGATGGTAATGCAAGCAGGATTAGGAATGCCTCCTAGTGAAATAAAAAGTTACATTTTGTCTGTTATTGATGTTATAGTGCAATTAAAGCGTGGTAGTGGGGGCATAAGATACGTGTCTGAAGTGTACTTTAAGTATGACCCACATAGGTTAGAAATTAAGGTATAAATGATGTTTTTTAAAATTAAGAATTTTATAGCTAAGTTTCTGTTTATATCAGTAGTGTTGGCTTTGGTGTTTGTAGTATCTGCTTTTGTTTTTGTTTTTTTTACTTTTGGTAGTCAATATATTCAAATTTTAGATTTTGGTGATGGCTATCTTTATCGCAATTTATATACTGTTGAGTATTTTATTGAGGAAATGATTTATTACGGCACTTGGATATGGAATAATAAGACCATCACTTCTTTTACTGCTAATGATTATCTGATACTGAAGCTTTTTGGTCCACTTATTTTTTGTTATATTGTTACTATTATCATATTTGCTTCGTGCTACAAACAATTCAAAGATTGGAAAATGTTTAAGAAAAAAGAAGCTCTGCATGGAGATGCAAGATGGGCTACCCAAGAAGATATTACGCGTGCGGGGTTAAGAGCTAAAAGCGGGATGATGCTTGGTATGGATGATGAAGGATACTATGTAGCTTCTGGCTTTCAGCATTCTCTACTATTTGCGCCTACAGGTTCTGGTAAAGGCGTGGGTTTTGTGATCCCAAACTTATTATTTTGGGAAGACTCTTGTATAGTACACGATATTAAATTGGAAAATCATCAAATCACAAGTGGTTGGCGTGCAAAAGTTGGACAGAAGGTGTATGTTTGGGCGCCGGCCGAGCCTGATGGCAAAACGCATTGTTATAATCCAATAGATTGGGTCAGTAATAAACCTGGCCAGATGGTGGATGATGTACAAAAAATTGCTAATTTAGTGTTGCCTGAAAAAGAATTTTGGAATAACGAAGCACGCAGCTTATTTGTAGGGGTGGTACTGTATCTCATTGCAGTTCCTGAGAAGGTAAAATCGTTTGGTGAAATAGTAAGAACCATGCGTAGCGATGATGTGGTTTATAACTTAGCCGTAGTTCTAGACACAATTGGCAAATATATCCATCCAGTAGCTTATATGAACATAGCTGCTTTCTTACAAAAAGCTGATAAAGAAAGATCTGGAGTGATCTCTACTTTGAACTCTGGGCTTGAATTATGGGCTAATCCTTTAATTGATACAGCTACTGCTTCAAGCGATTTTAATATTCAAAATTTTAAAAAAGAAAAAACTACAGTATTTGTTGGATTAACACCTGACAATATCAAAAGATTAGAGATTTTAATGCAGATATTCTATCAACAAGCTACGGAATTTTTGAGTCGTAAACTACCAAATAAAAATGACGACCCATACGGTGTGTTGTTTATAATGGATGAGTTTCCAACTCTTGGTAAAATGGAAACATTTAAAACAGGTATTGCGTATTTCAGGGGGTATAACGTACGTTTATTTTTAATTATTCAAGATACTCAGCAATTAAAAGGAATATATGAAGAAGCGGGAATGAACTCTTTTCTTTCTAATGCTACTTACCGCATTACTTTTGCTGCTAATAACGTTGACACGGCAAATTTGATTTCACAATTATGTGGTAATAAAACCGTTGAACAATCGTCGCAGAGTCGGCCAAAATTTTTGGATTTCAACCCAGCTAGTAGGTCTGAAAATGTTTCAGAAGTTCAGAGAGCTTTGTTATTGCCGCAGGAAGTTATTCTATTGCCGCGTGATGAACAAATCGTGTTGATTGAATCATTTCCACCTATTAAATCTAGAAAAATCAAGTATTATGAAGATAGATTTTTTAAGAAAAGATTATTGCCAGCTACTTCTATTCCCACTCAGGAGCCATATGATCCATCTAAGGCTAGAGGAGGAGCTCAGCTTTCAGAGCAACAATTTGTTGAGGCTCAAGATACTAAAGAGGCATAAAGACAAGCATGAGGAAGTTATACCATTTTGAATTATGCCCATTTTCTAGACAGATAAGAGTTTTGCTGCATGAAAAACATTTAGAATATCAGCTGATTGTAGAGAAATATTGGCAGCATAATGAATATTTTATACAATTAAATCGCGCAATTTCACTGCCCGTACTTAAAGATGATGAGTATATTGTGGTTGAGTCTTTTTCAATCATTTCTTACTTAGAAGAAATCTATCCTGAAATGCCTTTAATTGGTCATGACACTAAAGAAAAAAATGAGAATCGTCGTTTAATTTGTTGGTTTAATCATAAATTTCAGCAAGAAGTAACCGGTTTAATCTTGGAAGAAAAAGTCATTAGTTATTATCTGCGCAATAATACACCACGTTCCGATGTCATTAGAAAAGCAAAAAATAACTTATATAAACATTTAGATTATATGAATGAGTTGTTAATGCAGCGTAATTGGCTAGGAGGAGAGAAATTTTCTTTAGCTGATATTGTTGCTGCTAGCCATATTTCAGTACTAGATTTCTTAAATGATATACCGTGGCATTATAGTCAACCTGTAAAAGATTGGTATAGCTTAATAAAATCACGTCCTAGCTTTCGGGCAATTCTTAACGACTATGTTCAAGGGTTTAGTCCACCAGCGCATTATACTGATCTTGATTTTTAGGTATAAGCTAATAGTAGTTAGTAAAGCTAATGCTTTATAAAAAAATATATCTTGTCTTTTACTATTTATTTATTTTAACAGCGCAAGTTATAAGATTACTATCTATGTTTTACCTAAGTCAAAATCCATTTATAATAAATGAAAAAAAAGGTTAATCTATGACTGCTTTCATTTCTATTATTAACAAAAATGACCTTATTGGCGATATTTTGCGCCAGCAGTTTACCGATATAAAAATTCATAACTATCAGTCGCCAGCTAAGTT
Source organism: Rickettsia typhi (assembly GCA_945905715.1). GTDB lineage: Bacteria > Pseudomonadota > Alphaproteobacteria > Rickettsiales > JABSSG01 > JAGVLN01. The sequence continues at coordinate 27,629 of CAMDPW010000006.1, read as the reverse complement.
GCTTAATAAACTTGATTTATCTGCCATCAATATTGTTATTATCGATAGCAATAATGAGTTAGAGCCAGATGTAGAAGCGTTTATTAAGCATTATAACGCTTTAACCATGATTGTATTGCTCAATGATTTTAGTCATCATAACCAAATCTATTTGGGTAAGATTAACATGATCCAGAAGCCTTTTTCTATAGCGTTACTATATAACTTAGTTGCTAAGTTAAGGCAAAAGCCACCACTTATATTTAAGTTTTCCGATAAGATTTATTTTAACCATACTCAACGTTTGATTATTCAGCTTTTATCTAATTACATTACAAAAGAGATCAACTTAACTGAAAAGGAAAGCGAGTTATTATATTTCTTGGTTTTACATCAAGATTTTGGCCCAATTAGTAAAGAGAAATTGCTTAGTAAAATTTTTGGCTATAAAGATCCTACAGATAGTCATACACTAGAGACGCACATTTATCGTTTGCGTCAAAAAATACCGCAGGGAAGTAATATTTTTTCTAACAACGACAACAATTATAGTCTAAAAATAATTCTTTCTAAAAATTAAAAAGTGTGACTAGTAACTTTGCTGATTTTTGCGTAGCAACACTGCTGTTGTAGAGTCTCTAAAATGCGCAAATCTGGAGAGCTTCGGTATCTGTGTTTCTCCCTCTCTGTACCGCCAGGGGGGAGGCAACACTGGCCTAAAGAGATTTATACTTTAAAACTGAATACCTCGATCATACTAACATATCTATATAATGTTGAGTTAGAAATCTTCACCATTTCATGAGTTTGCTTGATTGAATATTTTTTTCTTTTATATAAGTTTATCACTAGCCAACTTTTATCTTTGTTAAGTTTTTTTATGTAAACTTTCTTTGACGTTTTATCGCGTAGGTTTCTTTCAAGTTAATGCGTGCTTTTTTATGGAGTATACTTTCTTAAACTTCACTAAATTCTCAAAGATGTAGAAATTAATTTTTTGAAGAAGTACTTGCATTAATTGCTTTCTAAAGATTTTAAAATAAATTCTATTTATTAGTATCAAGTTTAGTAGAATTTTTGATAAACTGACAATAAGTGCAACTGGTATTAAAATGTCATTTTCAATAGTAGTGCTAACATCATTACTTTCTCCGTAATTATTGTAGGTTGATGTATTGACTTATATCTCCTGCAGCTGTTCCAGCTGGAGGATTGTCACTTTTGCTACAATGAGTATAATGTAGATCAAGTTTAAATGATATATATTGTTTAACGGTTACGTAACCGTTCTTCTGCATCTTTGCCGCGCTCAATACGTTCTTTGATAAGTTTTTTCTGAAAATTAACTTCGCCTTTCTTTGCATAGTGTTGTTGAAGTCTATCAGCAGCTTCTGCTGCTGGACTACGTATTAATAACTCAAAATTAGCAGTATTATGACTACTCTTATCAGAGTCATTTATAGTTTTAGCAAGTTGTACCCGTGAGGTTTTTTGTTCTTTGTTTTTATTTAGATCAGTATGTTTAAGTGCGGTATTTTCTTGACCATCTCCAAATAAATTACTGATAGTGTTGAAAAAGCTTTTTTTATTTTTAGTTGTAGCTTGAGTGCTATTAAATTGCATTTGAATTAATGTTGGAGTGGAGAATTTAGCTTCGTTCCAATCTTTACTAGTTTGGATTTGGTTAGCGCTCAGATTAATCGCGCCAGTAAAATTAGCAAACCTCAAAGTACAATCAATAAATCTTGCTTTGTGGCAATCGCTATTAAATGTAGCACCTGTAAAATTACATTTAAAAAAATTCGTTAATTCACAGTTAAAAAATTTAGCTTGAGAAAAGTTATAGTTACTAATAACTAAACCTGTAAAATCGGTTTGGTAAAAAACTGTGCGGTAAAAGCTGATTTGATCTCCTTGATTAGATAACGCCATCAAAGATTGCAAGCTAGCACGATCAAGCACATATCCTTCAAGAGATAAGGGTAAATTTTTAGCAGTAAAATGATAACCACGATAATCATGTATTTGCAATGCAGTTTCAGATAGATCCAATCTAAAGCTACTTGTTTTTCTTAAAGCAGGAGCTGATCTATCTACGGTATCAACACATTCTATAGATGATGAGTCTTCTGTTTTTCTTTTTTTTGATTTTTTAGGATGAGTAATCACTTCACCAACTACTTGTTCACCATGTTTTGCACTATGAAGTTTATTTTGGGTTGTAACCACAATCTCTTTACCCTTTAAAGAGCTGGCATTTATTTTTTTTCTGCGTAACTTTGTCGTCATATTTTTTTTCTTAACATCAAAAAATTTAGTATTGCTTTAGAAATATACTTAATAAAACAAGTATAAATAAATGCTAAATTAGGTCAATTCATTAAAATAATATTTATACCATCACTATAAATTTAACCGCGTAGCGAAAATCTCGGGGGCTTGCCCCCGTGATGGATAGCGTTTATAATGGGCTTAAGCCTATTATAATAAACTATATATCATGGAGATAAGACGGAATAGTCATCAATGTCAATGAAGATGTTATTAAAGCTTATGTATAAAATCAATTAAGAGAAATAGATGCTACAGAAAAGAAGCATATACAGCTTGTACATTCTAGAAGTGGAGTTCCAAAAACTCAGTCCCTTGGGGCCGGTTATTTATCCTATATTCACTTAGATATATAGCTTAATAAAAAAACAATAGCAATATTATTGACGATTTGTAATAAACTCATTCAAAATAAGTGCTACTACTTCAATCTAATGAAGAGGTTTGATATTAAAAAAATCAAGTCTTTGAAGTAATTGTCAATAAGTACTCAATTTATACAATTAACAGATTTAAAATTTGCTTAAAACTTAGAATTTTTAATAAATTAAATTTTGTTGGTTGTTCAAGTTCCGCGGTAGATATGATTCTGATCATATGCTAGTATTTTCAAAGTTGAAAATTCTACGATAAAAGAAAGATTGTTTAATTCTTAGGCATAACCAAATAATTTACTAATAATTGAACCAATAGAAATTACCACTTCAATAGCAATAAGCGTAATAACAATCCATTCAAGTCTATTGGAGTGTTTGTGCTGAAGTTCTGTTGAGAGCAGATTGAATAGGTCATGCACCATATTGGAACGACGGTTAACAATCTCGGTTCTAGTGGAGATATCAAGAAAATTTGCTGATTGATTATAAATAGGTAAATATTTAGCTCTTCGCCAAAAAAATTCCGGAGTATCAAGTATGTCAGCGTGCATATTTATTGAATTGCGTTCAGCAAAAAGCATGCCAATCTTTTTTCCTAATTTTTTTTGTGAGATTGAAATTTTACCGTTGCTTACTAACTCATCTACTAAATAATGACTGCGTTTTATTGTTTCTATCCCAGATTCTTCTACTACATGTAACTTGGCTGACTGCGATAAGGCGTAAGAAAATGAAAGCTTAACCAGAATTTCATTATTTTCGTTTAGGACCACAAGATCTTCTTCCTCAATAATATCAATGCTGTTTCTGGTGCCATATTTATAGTTCATAATATCTTGATAGTCACGACCATATGGCTTGATTTGACAAGAGCTTATGTATTTAAGTTCTTTATAAGCATCTTCGGCGTTAAAGCCCCACATAATAATACAACCATATGGAAAATAAAAAATATCTCCACCCAACGCGTCTTCAACTATATTTTTTTTAATGTGAATCACACCCTCATAAACAGTATGGAGATAGCCATCACCTTCTAAGGTGCTTTGCAATTTATTTATATCATAAGAAAAAGCAGTGCAGTACGAAGATAGACGTATATAATTAGTAGTAGGCTGATATTTATTAGTTTGTGTGGTTGATAATGCGCTATTCATAATATTAAGATTACTGGTTGGTTATTTTCTTTTTGTTACGGAAGTGATCAAGAGTAATGATGTTGTTAGCTTTGATTTTTTCAGCATTTTTAATTGTATGTTTTTTATCTTTTAAAGAGCCAAGTTTTTCTACTGTTTCATGGTAAAATTGCAAAGCAAATTTTACGCTCGGGTCTATAAATGAAGTGATAGCTTGGTATGGAATTGCAATAATTTCTCTAATTCCATCAAAAGTCAATGTTATTGAAAATTTGCTATCTTCAACAATTAAGTCTTCAAATCTATGTTGTAATACTATGGTCATTTCTTTAGGATATTTTTGTAGTAAATTAGGTGATATCGAGACCCCTTTATTTTTGGTAAAAAACGTGATAAAGAAGTAGTGATTGCCAGGCAATTGATTGTTATGAATATAGCTTAGAGATTTTCTTACAACGCTATGCATTGCTTCATCAATTAAGACATTATAATTAATAATATTACTTGTCATTCTCTTCTTATTTTTTAAATGACGAACTTCTGTTGCCCGGTGTTCGTCAAACCGCGAAAAACTAGGCAGCTGCTAGAGCAAACCTATTATTCAAAGCAAAATTATCATTTGCATTTATTGTTTTGATCATTTGCTATAAAATAGCCAGCCGTATCATACTGAGCAAAGGTTGTATCTTTATTACGCGTGTCGATTCTATGTCGCCCCCCATAACGTCTCTAACTTGTGGTGGAGGCGCCGGGTACTGCCCCCGGGTCCACTTCGCTTATTTTATACCGCGTTTATTGCTATAGTCTCAAAAAAGACAATTTGTATTATATACTATATTGTTTGGTATGTACAAAGAAAAAAATTCTTCACACTAGCCAATAAATAACTATAGTAACTAGAATGTAGGTAATTAGTTTTTTAAGGAAGTGGTAGTATGGCAATTGATGAGCAGCAATTATCTGAGATTAATAAGCATAGACAGCAAAAAGCGTATACAGTTAGAGCTACTGTTGAAGCAATGGAAGAAATTTTATATAAACCAATCACAGTACTTGATCATGGATTTATTCGTGTAGTTGATTATATGGGAGATGACTCTGCTATTGTACAATCAGCAAGAGTTTCTTATGGCTCTGGTACCAAAAAAATTAATCTTGATCGGGGATTAATTCAATATTTGATACGTCATAAACATACTACTCCATTTGAAATGTGTGAAATTAAGTTTCATATAAAGCTACCAATGTTTGTAGCTAGACAATGGATTAGGCACAGAACAGCAAATGTTAATGAGTATTCAGCGCGTTATTCAATTTTAGGCAAAGATTTCTACTTACCAGAACGTGAACAATTAGCTGTGCAGTCAACTTCTAATAGACAGGGTAGGGGTAACCTGTTAGGCGAAAAAGACGCAATTAGAGTACTAGATATACTAAAGAAAGATGCAGAACAATGTTACACTCATTACGAAGACATGATTAATGAAGATATGACAGGTAATACCGTTGATGAGTCTAAATCAAAACTTACTAGAGAATTGGCAAGAATTAATCTACCAGTGAATTTTTATACTGAATGGTACTGGAAAATAGATTTACATAATTTATTGCACTTTCTGCATCTACGTGCAGATTCTCATGCTCAATATGAAATCAGAGTCTATGCCGAGGCTATGCTTGATATTGTAAAAAAATGGGTACCACTTACTTATGATGCATTTAATGAATATTGTGTACAAGGGATTAATTTATCTCGCAATGCAATGAAAGCGCTTAAACAGATGACACAAGGCAAGCAGGTAACTCAAGAAGAAAGTGGCATGAGTAAACGTGAATGGACTGAGTTGATGGAGATTCTAGGCAGGTAAGTATGGTTGAAATAGATTTTTTTGATTACTCAATATTTGCTATCTTGATTTTACTAGGAGTGAGTTTTTTGGCTGGGTTTATTGATAGCATAGCAGGCGGCGGCGGCTTACTGATTGTGCCAACTTTAATGCTTTTTGGATTACCAGCGCAGTCTACTCTTGGGACATCAAAATTCATTAGCACGCTTGGTACTGCAATTGCCGCATTTAATTTTATTAGAGCCAAAACCATTGTCTGGAAATTAATAGTTTGTGGCATTTGGTTTACTTTAGCAGGTTCGTATATTGGCGCTAAGAGCGTGCTATTAATAGCCGAAGAAACAGTGGCTGTGATTATAGTAGTGCTTATACCAGTTGTAGTATTGATAGTTTTGATTCCTAAGCCCAGAAAGCCTAATATTCAACAAGAATGGTCAAAACTAAGACTATGTTTCTATATTCCTGTAGTTTGTTTTATGACTGGTTTTTATGATGGATTTTTTGGTCCAGGTATCGGTATTATACTAATTTTAGCATTTCATATTTTATTCGACATGTCTTTGACCTTAGCTAGCGGTACAGCTAAAGTTTTTAACTTAGCTTCTAATGTAGGTGCAGTTATGACATTTTTATTTGCTAGTAAATGTATAATGGCGATAGCTTTGCCTATGGCTGCTTCAAATATGATTGGTAACTATGTTGGTAGTAAATTAGCAATCAAAAAAGGTGATATATTAGTACGCTATATGTTAATCATATCTGCTTTGTTCTTGGTCGCAACCTTAGTTTATAAGTTTTTGATTAATTAGCTAAAATACCTTTGTACTTTTTTAAGAAAATATTGATGATGCAAACAATGATATTGCACTGTGATTTTAACAAATTTTATAAATAACAATAAATATAAATATGAAATCTTGTGTTTTTATATTTGGTTTTGGCTATACAGCTAAGTTTTTAACAGAAAAGTTTTTAGAATCTAACTTTCGAGTTATTGGCACAACAAGAAAAGAAGAAAATTTTGGTCACTACGATTGTTTAGAGCACGAGCTTGTTGATTTTTCAGATGATGGCGTTGCAAAATATTTTAGTACCGTAACGCATATTTTAGTGAGCACACCACCATCATATAAAAATGGCGATCCAGTTATTGCTAATTTTAGTCAATTAATCAAAAAATTTTCCTTACAAATTCAGTGGTTAGGCTATCTTTCATCGACTAGTGTTTACGGAGATCATCAGGGGGAATTGGTTGATGAGACCGCGAGCTCTATTTCACTTGGAAAGCAGGGGCAACTAAGACTAGATGCTGAAAACGCATGGATTTCTTTAGCTAATGATTATCAACTGCCTTTGCATATTTTTAGATTGGCAGGTATTTATGGTCCTAAAAGAAATGCTCTTGTACGTCTTTTTGAAGGCAAGCAACATACTATTTATAAAGAAAAGCATTACTTCTCAAGGATACATGTAGAAGATATTGCATCGATTATTCTTAGTTCAATACAATACCCTAATCCAATCTCGATTTACAATGTTGCTGATGACGAGCCTGCACCCTCAGAGGTTATTGATGCCTATGCTGCATCTCTACTTAATGTACAAGCAATACCATTAATTTCTTTTGAAGTGGCCAAATTATCTCCCATGGAAAATGAATTTTATTCACATAATCGTCGCGTTTCTAATACTAAAATAAAAAAAGAACTTCTGATTCAATTAAAATATCCATCATACAAAGAAGGTTTAAAAGAACTTTTAAAAAATGATGGTTATTTCATAAATAAATCATTGAAATAGCTAGTTGAATTTTGTTTTGTGGTTTGTCATCAAAATAAATATTGCCCCTGGTAACAGTTACTTAATACATTATGTTTTATTCCCAAAGTTATCATTTTATTGTTTGTACTTTAATATACAATAGCTGTTTTAGCTGCGCATTTACTATGGCAACACCATAAGGAATCAAGTATGCTAAAGGTAATATGTTTATGTACTGCATAGGTTTTGATAGAGAGAGTATTTTTGCTTCATCTTCATTTTGTTGGCTGAAGTTTTTGAATTATTCCAATAGCTCTGTTAATATTCACAAAGATTTATGTTATAAAGGGCAAATTTAAATTTACTAGCAAGATGCTTGCCATTATACTTTATGTGGTTGGTTTTTTTGTGATCTGTTTAATAGCGCTATCAAAACCTTAATAATAACCTGTATTGATCAATTTACCACAATAGGAACCATAAAGATAGTTTCAAATAATACGTCCTGAGGCCTGGTTCATAGTAATAAAATCACTAAGAAATTATCAGGATATGTGGTGGTTATAAGTTAGGTTTTTACCATTATCCAGTCTCATTCACTACTCACAGCAATAGCCTGATACTAGCTATTAAGTTTTAGGATCAAGTAAAAAAGAGTAATGTGATTTGTAGCTTTTTTTATGGACTAAAAAAAATGTTCCAAGGCATACATAAAATTCTAAAAATCTATATGACTAGTCATTTGTAAGGTTGAGCATTAATTTCTTTCAGTTTTGAATCCCTGAAGCTTGTTTATAAGATATACACAATAAGTAGATGACGTGTTTAAAAGTACAGATATACGCAAAAGTCATAACGTTGCAGTTTCGGTATACAAATTTAGTTTAGAGTGTATAAAATACAGAAAAGTAGTTTTAAAACAGAATAATAAATTATATTGAAGAGAGATATATTTAGAAATAGATAGATATACAATTAGCACTCCAGAGATAGCTCAGTTATCATAATGAACTCTTGACCTAAGTGCTATAATAGTACACTATCGCAAACAAATGCAAATTATAAATACCAAAAAACAATCTCACGGGATCTACTTCAGAGTACTCAATTTATTTATATATTCATACGTTATTGTAATAGTGAAGGTTGCAGCAAAAGAGCTTCATTACTTTCAGCTAATATTTATGTACGGATGCATCGGCACTGCGATTAGCTACGGTCTTTATAGACATTTTATGCCTAACAAACCATTGAAGTTTGACAGCACATATATAGTGCGAGGCGGTTTTAACATTTGCTCTATGGCTACTTGGATTTTAGCAATTCAGACTATAAAACTTACTCAGGCTACTGCAATAAGCTATTTATATCCCATATTTTCCGTGATATTTGGTGTGATATTTTTTAGAGAAAAATTCACCACGCAAACTTTTGTAGGTTTAATTCTAAGCGTGATCGGAATGTATATCATTCTGAAACCAGACTTTGCAAATATGGCTTTTGGCGGTGCAATTTTTGCTGTTATTTCTGCGCTGTGCCTCACCTCTGACCATGCTATATCTAAACACCAATCTAGTAGAGATGGGTGGATTGAACAAAGTATGTACCTGCTATTTTGGCTCAGTGTATTAACGTTTCCTATTGCTATATGGCACTGGAAGTGGATGGATCCTAAAACATTCTTAATCATATTAGGAATTGCTGTGCTGTGGGTTATTAATAAGGCGCTCCTTGTCTCCGCGCTTGCACGTACGGACTTAACTATTTTATCATGCGTGACATTCTTAAAGCTTGTATATGTAAGTATTTTTGCATATATCCACTTTAGAGAAGTGATAGACAAAGATAGTGTGATTGGGGTAGTAGTGATTTTGATGAGTACATTAATCGCATTACGTTCTTCGGTAAAAAAAGACCGAGAGTTAGAAATTGATGTGGTAAAGATTTGATACTGGCTTTGTTCATAGCTAAATATTGTAGTTCTAAAAATTTATATATTATTAATGTTTTAATATACGCTGTATTTGACTAACGCAGAGTTAGTTTAAGACTTGTGTATCTAAAATAGTCAAAGACACATCTGTAGCTCGTGATTCAACAGGACAAATTCATGTTCCAAGTTACATGCCTCCGTAAAGAGAGTATAAAATGCTCAAGTAGTTATCAGAGCTCATGCCAGTCTGATGCTGATGGATAGAATTGCTGCAGAGTTAAAAAAACTACCTAGCAATGATGTCACTAATAGCAATCTGAGATAACTGCCATAATTTATGTTTTTTGTCCACATAGGCGTTGGATAATTTTATCTTTGCCAAGCAAATAAATTAATGATTTAAGCTCAGGACCATGTTCTTGTGCAGTAAGTGCAAGTCTAATAGGCATGAATAAATCTTTGCCTTTACGACCAGTGTGTTCAATAATTTTAGCCATCCATTTCTCCCAAGTAGCTTCATCCCAGTTATCACTAGGTAATAATTTACTGCAGATATTTAGAAAGTCTTGGTCTGCAACTTTATGCGTAATATGGTCATAACAAATACTATACCATCCATTAATTTCACCTAATATGTTAAGATTTTTACGTACAATTAGCCAAAAATGTTCATCAATTTTTTCTAAATTCATTTGTTTTAAATGTTGATGAATTTCGACAAATGAAGTGTTAGCTAAGATTTTATGGTTAATACGTATTAGATCTTGTTCGTCATAATTAGTAGGGCTTTTATGAAATTTTTTAATATCAAATTTTTTTATTAGATCGTCAATTTTGGTAAAATTTGATGCTTGATCAGAAGTGCCTATAGTTGCTAAGAAATTATTAATTGCCATAGCTTCTATACCTTTTTCTTCGCGTAAATTTTTAATATCAAAACCGCCCAAACGTTTTGAAATTTTAGATTCTTTGGAAGCAATTCTAGCTAGATGAGCAAAAGTTGGAATATGAGCATCCAATGTTTCAAAAATTTGAATTTGAACGGCCGTATTGCTAATATGGTCATCTCCACGGATAACATGAGTAATTTTCATATCAATGTCATCGATAACTGAACATAACATATAGGTACAGCTACCATCTTCTCTAATTAAAATTGGATCGCTCATGGAATGTGCTGTAAAACTTGTTTTGCCGTGCACTAAATCTTGCCAAGTTACAGCGTTATCTTCAAGCTTAAAGCGGTAATGCGGTTTTTTGCCTGTGGCAATTTTTTGCTCAATTTGTTTTTTCGAAAACTTTAAAGCAGAACGGTCATAAATTGGTGTTTTACCTTGACTAAGTTGTAATTTACGCTTTAATTGAAGTTCATCTTGAGTCTCAAAACAAGGATAGAGTTTGTTTAGATCTATCAGTAAATTTGTAATTTCTGCATAGCGATCTAAGCGCTTGCTTTGATGTTCAAGGTGGTTCCAATGCATTCCTAGCCAAGAAAGATCAGCTTTTATAGCTTCTGTAAATTCAGGTTTGGAGCGTATTAAATCTGTATCGTCAATACGAAGCATGAAAATGCCATTATGTTTTCTTGTAAAAAGCCAATTGATTAAAGCAGTACGAACATTACCAACGTGTAAAAGTCCAGTAGGGGAGGGGGCAAACCTGGTTTTAATTATCATCTTATTTTATAAATTTATTAGTGATTGGATATCTTCGGTCAACATTAAAGCACGCCTTGGAAACTCTAGCACCTGGCGCTGATTGATGTCTCTTAAACTCTGCAGCATACAGCATTTTTATAATTTTTTCAACAAGTGTTTGTTCATAACCTTGAGCAATTATATCAGTTTTGCTCATATTTTCCTCAACTAATTTGAATAGCACTTTGTCAAGTACATTGTACGGCGGTAAATTATCTTGATCTGTTTGATTGAATCTAAGCTCAGCAGTTGGAGCTTTGGTCAAGATATTTTGAGGAATTATATTGGTTTTTTGCATTAAAGAATAATCCGCAATATTTTGATTTCGCCATTGACATAATTGATAAACCTGAGTTTTATAAAGATCTTTAATAGGACTATAAGCACCACACATGTCGCCATATAAAGTAGTATAACCAGTCGCAATTTCTGATTTATTGCCAGTAGCAATCAAGAGGGCGTTATTATTATTACTTAATGCCATCAAAATTATACTTCGTACTCGAGCCTGTATGTTTTGATCAGCGGATTCAGATATATTTGGGAGAAGGAGCCTAAAATTATTAACTATGCTTTCTATCTGAATTACTTCATGTTTAATTTGTAATTTGTCGCTTAATTTTTTTGCATCATCTAGACTATTTTGACTAGTGAATTTAGACGGTAGCATGTAAGTAAAAACATTCTCCGCACCAAAGGCATCAGTTGCTATAACAGCTGTCAAAGCAGAATCTATACCACCAGATAAGCCAATAATAACTTTTGAAAAGCCATTTTTTTTAACATAATCTTTGAGGCCAAGCGTAACAGCTTGATAGATTTTTTGTTCAGGAGGATATGTTTTAGTAATTAGAGATTTCTTTTGGTTCAAATCAAAATGTATTATTTCTTCATTGAAAAACTTAGCCTGTAAAAGTAGTTGGCTATTTTGATCCATAACAAAAGAGCCACCATCAAAAATCACACTATCTTGTCCCCCTACTTGATTGACATAAATTACTGGTTTATTCCAATGAGTTGTGTGTCTGGTAATAAGGGCAATACGTTTAGCATAGCTTTCAATACTGAAAGGAGATGCATTGATGCAGATTAGAACGTCGGTGTTGTTATGCATGACTTCTGCTACATGCCGATCAAACCAACAATCTTCACAAATGAGCAAACCAATTTTTTTGCCTTTAAAACTATATCCCGGAGAAATTGTACCATGAGCAAAAGTACGCTTTTCATCAAACACGCCTGAATTGGGTAAATTATATTTACTAAAGACATGCTTGATTTTACCGTCTGCGATAAGATAAGCAACATTATATAATGCATGCTCATAACGGATGCTCCCTACTATTAGTCCACAAGACTTTGCTTCAGTGTAATTTGCGAGTAAATTTATGTAATGTTCAGCTTCGGCAATTAAATGTTGCTTCAAGACCAAATCTTGAGGAGAATAGCCAATTAATGCAAGTTCAGGGGTAATACATAAATTTGAGTTATATGTAAGGGCTAGGTCATAGGCTTGGCAGATTTTGTGATAATTGCCTTTAATATCACCAACTATAGGGTTAAGTTGAGCTAATGTATAAAGTAAAGACATGCTAACAGTATAATAATTACAGTTTGCATGATAACGCGCATGGTCATTAACTTGCTAGCATATTTATTGTTTAATTTTTTATTAGTAGAGAGTATAACCATACCAACAATGACTACCAAAAGCGTGAGTACTATTAAAATAATTATTATGACCTTAGCATATGCCATGGATATTTTTCATTCTTGATTATTTTTACAGTATAATAGACTTCTTATTTACTATTTCAATAACAAAAAAATAGAGTATTCAATAATGATTATATGTAATTTACATATTCTTATGTAAAACACCAAGTGTAAGTTTACGACATATACAATCCTGATATTTGCGGCAGAATTTAAAGAGCATGATTCAGGAAGTGTCGATACAAAACTACTATCACTTGATTACTATGCGTATTTATTTGGTGTTTGCAACAAAATATCATCGTAAAATCACTCAACAAAAAGATATGCTGTGCGTATATAAGAGAATTAAAACAAACGAAAGAGTACTACGCAATCAATATACTCAAGATGAACCATGATATTAAAATTTTATAGAATAACATATAGTTAAAGATTTAAAAAATTTATATTTAAAAAAAAAGATACATTGAAGAACTAACGGAATTTAATCAGATAGTTATTTTATACCTAATTGTTTTCATTAACGAAAATAATTAAGGTATATCACGCAATAATAACAAGATAGTTTATAGGAAAATAAACTACTAAGTTCCTAAGTTAGGTAGTATAGTAGTGACATTATTTAATTAATATCTAAAGTAGAGAAAATAGGTTATTTTGGCGCTGTAAAGATTGTATAGATATGCTCATAGAGCAAGTTTCGTCAGCTGTATTATACTACATATTCTAGATTTCAGAGTATCACGACGCTACGAATACTGAATGATTTTTTGTAGTCTCTTGTATTACTTGAAAATACTGGCAATTTAGTTTTGCACTTTAAATGTAATGTTTATTTGTGGAGTATGTCGCACAGTGATCTTCATTAATTATTGTTTTTTACTATTACTCAATATTTTAAGAAGCGCCGGTTAAGTTTTGCTTAGGAGTTTTTTTAGCAATTTTTTTAGTAGACTTTTTAGTAGGCATAGGGATATCAGTATTGAGTAACAACTTTGAAGCACGTTCGCTTGGCTGAGCGCCAGTTGAGAGCCAATACACAACACGGTCTTTTTTAAATACAGTTCTTTCTGGATGATCTTTGGCTAAAAGTGGATTGTAAGTTCCAAGTTTTTCAATAAATTTACCATCTCTTGCTGAACGAGAGTTAGTAACAACTAACCAATAAAAAGGTCTTTTTGTAGTTCCGCGTCTTGAAAAACGAATTTTTGTTGCCATAGTACAATGCATCCTTAAATTATTTTAGCTTTACTTCTTTGAATTCTACGTGCTTCCTAACCACAGGGTCATATTTTTTGAAAGAAAGTTTTTTGGTTAGCTTTTTTGGATTTTTTTTTCGCACCAAGTAATACCCAGTATCTTCGCTACTTTCTAATTTAAATAAAACCGTATTTTTCTTTGCCATAACTTTTCAAAATTCTATATAAATATAAGCTGACAAAATTACATGATATAATGGTTATGTCAAGATATAATTATAGCGATCATTAAAAACAGAGCTGACAGACAATGCATTACAGCAAAACAATAGTAAAGAAGAAAGAGTATGTGGCAAATTTATTTATAGCCACAATTTAAGTAGCGCGTAAAATAAAAAAACAAGACTAGGAACATATCTATAACTAAATTTGGTAGTTATGGCTAAAAAATCAGTAGTAGCTACAGCAGCTTTAACGTGTATAATCATTGTTCTTGCTAATACTAAATTACGTGATTTTATGTCATTAATTTTTTGAAAATCATTGTTGATACAAGTAAAAAAATAATGAAATCTGTAGTTGTTATGTCGATGTGTGAAATCTTTCAGAGTCGATATTTAAGATATCAACACTATCAAGTTAATACATTTAATACATCTTTTTTTTCATAACAATACTTATCATTTACAAGACACGATTGTCGGATTTTACTTCTCTGGTTATTTTGAGGGTGTTTTTTTGGTAGTATGTGTAAATTATGTCTAGCTTATGGTAAAGCTACCGCACTTTTTTATTTGCCGTGCTCGCTCTTTGACTTTTTTGTTGTTTTGATTTTTTAAATTAACCAATGATATATGTTGATATACTTTTAAATTAAATCTACAACAATAAATTGATTTGCTTGTTAATACTAGTTATAGTAAATTGTTTGTATGGAGAGTATTTGATATGCCAGAGATGATTTTTGTGTTAGCGGATGGAAGTGAAAAATTGACTGACGCTCCTGTTGGTTTATCAGTTCTTGAGATAGCGCATAAGAATGACATTGATCTTGAAGGGGCTTGCGAAGGATCGTTAGCGTGTTCCACTTGTCATGTGATTGTAGATCAAAAATATTATGATAAATTAAAAACAGCAACTGAAGACGAAGAAGATATGCTTGATTTAGCTTTTGGTCTTACTCATACTTCGCGACTTGGTTGTCAAATTATAATAAGTGAAGAATTAGACGGCCTCAAGGTAAGAGTGCCATCTGCTACCCGTAATATGATGGTTGATAAATAATTTAGAGGTTTGTAATGAGTAAAACTCTGCAGAGAAGTTTTTATATATTGTTTTCGTTATTTACGTTGTATTGCTTGCTTTGGTACAGTTGGGGTATATATATAAAAAAAATAATTCACAGTACTTTAAGCAACCAAGATCAATGTATAATCACCACTGATAAGATCGAATTAGCTGGGTTTCCTCTAAGTCTTAATTACAGTTTGCGCAATTTATTAATTTCATGTCAAGATGGAATTGATAACATCACTATTAACTTAGGCAATCCTCACTTAAAAAGCAACTTAATGTTAAGCGATATTGCCTTAGCTGTTGATAACGAGGTCAGCATTTCTTTAGCCGATAGCAAACATTATTACAGCTTAAAATATGAACATGGCGCTTCTTTAGAGGTTAAATTACAACAGCCATATGGCTACAACTTATTGAATTTACATGAAAATAAGGCAGTCAATCATGTTAATATATATAATATTGCACAAATTAAATATAAGGATTTAGGTTACTCTATTAGAGATACTATACTTAAAAAAATAGTTTTTATTTCGCCTAAAAATAATTTTGATTTAAGTATTGTAAGTAATGATAATTATGACGATGTTGCAGTGATCACATCTTTGTCTGGAGAAGGCAGTGATGATTCACTAACATATACGAATGGAATAATTGATTTGGAGGCAAAATTTGATGTTAAATTATTTTTTGCTAGCAAAAATCGTAATAGTCAAATGGAAGGTATAGCTTTTGATTTTGAGAATTTCACATTTACTACCAAAGGTTATAATTTGAGTTTAACAGGAAAATTGAGTGCGATGAATTCGTCCCAAGATTCAACTGGGGCACTTTTTTTCGTTGTAAATAATGTACCAAATTTCTTAAATGCTATAAATCAAGTTTTTTCAACTAAGCATGCTACCTTTGTTAAGGGTTTATTAGCAAAAATGGCAGGGGTTGAACTTGATCAGATTTTGGAAAATACAAATATTGAAATTGCAGCAAAAGATAAAACTATTAAATTCGGTAATGCAACTATAGTAGATTTAATGCTTTACTCTGTACGTCATTAATGCGCGGATAAAGATTAAAGTTGGTAATAGCTGAATATGAGTTATAAGAAATACGTTAATTCTAAGTTTAGTTTTATTACTTTTTTTCTTGGTACTATATTTGCTATAGCAGCAATTGCTTTAACAGTAGCTTTACTTTCTTACAATCCTCATGATCGCTCATTTAATAATCTTAATGATTTTCCAATCTCAAACATGCTAGGTATTAGTGGTGGCTATGTAGCAGATTTATTATTACAACTTTTTGGGCTTAGTAGTATTTTATTTATTATTGTGCCGCTTTTTTGGAGTGTGCATTGCTTGATATACAATACGTTGGCCTCATTCTGGTTTAAACTTATTACATTACTATTTGCCATTATATTGTTGTCCACGTTGCTTGCTAGTTTTAATATTACCTCAGATATAGTGATGATTCCTCATGGGGGCGCTGTTGGTAAGCTGTTTTACCATATGATTTCCGTTCATCATAAAATGTGGTGTATACCATTTATTGCAACATTTTTTGTGGTATGCTTGTATTTTAGTTGCGGCACAAGGGTACAAAGCTGGTACGATTTTACTAAAAAAATGATTACTTGGTTGGTTTACAGTAGTAGATTTTTTTGCCATTGTGTACTCAGCGTTTTGCAGGCACTGTATTTGCTGATAAGTAGACTCAAGAAAAATAAACATGAGCAATATCAGCCGTATCATAACTTATTAGAAGAAATAAACAAAACATTTGAACCGGTAAAAATGAGTTATAAGCCTATTATCCAACCAAATAAAAAGACTGTTAATCAAGTGTTATTACCTACGCAAGATTTGCTGAACAGTATTGGTAATAAATCTCCTAAGAACAATGTGGGTACTAGTATACTTGAGGATAATGCTAACAAACTTCTAGGTACTCTAAGCGATTTTGGTGTCAAGGGGAAGATTTTAGGTTATTATCCAGGTCCGGTAGTAACTCTTTATGAATTAGAACCAGCAGCTGGTACAAAGTCTTCACGAATCATAGGTTTAGCTGATGATATTGCGCGTTCTATGTGTGCATTATCAACGCGAATTGCAACCATTCTTGGTAAAAATTCAATAGGTATTGAATTGCCAAATCAAGTCCGTGAGACTGTATATCTTAGGGAATTAATTCAGTCTAGTGAATATACAAATAACAAAAGTGAGTTGCCAATAATTTTAGGTAAAGATATTAGTGGCAACCCAGTAATAGTCGATCTTGCTACTATGCCGCATTTACTAGTTGCTGGTACAACTGGTTCAGGCAAATCAGTAGCAATCAATACTATGATTTTATCATTGCTTTATAAATTAACTCCCGAGCAATGCAAGTTAGTGATGATTGACCCTAAAATGCTCGAGCTATCAGTTTATGACGGTATTCCTCATCTGCTGGCACCAGTGGTAACTGAGCCTTCTAAAGCTGTAACTGCGCTTAAGTGGACAGTAAAAGAAATGGAAAACCGCTATCGCTTAATGTCCAGTTTAGGTGTAAGAAATATCTCTGGTTATAATCGTAAAATTGAAGATACTTTAGGTAACGGCAAAATACTAGAAAAAAGAGTGCAAACAGGCTTTGATCAGGAGACTGGTAGGCCAATTTATGAAAATATTGAGCTTGATGTAAAAGTTCTACCATATATTGTAGTGATTGTGGATGAAATGGCTGATTTAATGATTGTTGCTGGTAAAGAAATAGAAGCTTCAGTTCAGCGTCTAGCACAAATGGCGCGGGCAGCTGGTATCCATATTATTATGGCTACACAGCGACCATCAGTCGATGTGATTACTGGCGTGATCAAAGCTAATTTTCCAACTAGAATTAGCTTTCAAGTTACTTCTAAGATTGATAGTCGGACTATACTCAGTGATTCTGGTGCTGAGCAGTTGCTTGGTAAAGGAGATATGCTTTATATGTCTGGCGGTAATAAAATTAAACGTGTTCATGGCCCTTTTGTTGACGATCAAGAAGTAGAAAATGTGGTTTCATTCTTAAAACAGCAGGCAGCACCAGTTTACACTGTTGATATCACTGAAAATGACGAAGAAAATATACCACTAACGGCCTTAGCTGAATGTGATACTCTTTATGACCAGGTAATTGAATTAATTAAGCGTGAGCGCAAGGTATCAATAAGTTATATTCAAAGATATTTTAAAATCGGTTATAACCGTGCAGCTACTATTGTTGAGCAAATGGAAAAAAATTCAATTGTTAGCAAACCTGATCCTATGGGTAAGCGTGAAATTTTGGTAGAATAATCAGTAATGACAAAAGTAATATTATCCATTACTCTTTTTTTTATCAGTATTACATCATTAGCTGTAGCGAATGACATTGCTGCTATCGAACGTTATTTAAATTCACTACATAATGTCACTGCCGATTTTGTGCAGACAGATAGCCAAGGCAAACAACAAAAAGGCAAATTTTTTCTTTCTCGACCAGGTAAAATGCGTTGGCAATATGAAATTCCAAAGAAGATACTCATAATTATTAATAATAAAAACTTAATTCATTTTGATCAACAACTTGACCAAGTCTCATATTTTAAAAATAAAGATTATTTTTTCTCACTGCTGGCAAAAAAACACATAAAATTAACTAGTGAAGATCTATTGGTCAGTAACATTATTCAGCAAGCTAAAAAAACTTTACTCACAATTAGAAAAAAAAATCAGCTCGGCGAGGCGGTTACCATAGTTTTTTCGCAAGTAAAACTCAAGCTAATAGGGTTAAAAATTATTGACGGTGCTAATAACCATGTTGCGATCGAGTTTAGTAACTTACATGAAGTGCCATCTTTGGATAGCAAGTTATTTATTCTACATAATCACAAAATATCGAGATCGAATCGGTAACTTTCAGTTAGGATTGCAATAGATTAAATAGTTAATCATTCTTTAATTATACTCTGTTAGTATTAAGTATAATGACTAGATGTTGTGCAAACTTATGAATAAAGAAAAAAGTAAGTTTAAGTGTTTTTTAGGTTTTGTTAAAAAAGCTCAAATTTATCTAGAGCTAAGACTGTTGCAGAAAAATTATATACATTAACCAAGATGCTAGATTAGTATAACAGGATGAAAGCACACGAGATTAAAGTATTTGCTGATGAGCTAGCGCGTGTCTATGCAGAAGATGTTGTGCACATGCTTACAAAAAATGATGTAGGGTTGAATAAATTTCCACTGTTTACTAGTTGGCGTGGAGAAGTGCCATATCTAGCTGAAGCTATTAAGCAATTAGTAGTACAAAAATTAACAGTACTAGTTTTTAATCCAGAATATGCAAGCGTACCAACTGCCATTTTAATACAGACAATACATGATGAATTAACTTCGGATCATACGCTTGAACAAATGAGCAAATTTTTAGCAGCTAATGCGCCAAGTAGAGGTTTATGGGGTCTTGCAGCATTAATTTCTGGTGTTCAGGAGGGAGTGGTAAATTTTTTTAATAACACAGCTGACAAAAGAGATTTGACTGATACTAAAGCTTATTTTGAATACGTAATTGATCGTGCTGCTAAAAAAGCAATAACTATTCAGAAAGAACATGAACAAGCTTTAAGAGATCCTACGTTTGCTGTCGCAAGAAGGAAGAAAGCTGCTAGCAAAATCCAAAAAATATTTAGAACTAAACTTCCAGAATTAAAGAAAATCCAGAGAGTTATGGAGAGGGAAAAAGAAAAAGACTTACAATGGGAAAACTCAAGTAGGAGAAAAGTGTTAGCTGTAGGGTTGGGTCTGTTAGCTATGAGTGGGCCTAAAGTAAGACCATATATTGCTTCAAGCATGGATGGTGGAGTAGCATTAGATTCAACTGATAATATTTCCAAATCTATTTCTCTTGCAGGTGTTGAGCGTCATGTGTATGCATCAAATTACGATAGGTTGCAAGCAAATAAAACAAGTACTGCTGAGTTAGTCAAGAATTGTTTGCTGCATTCAGCTACTACTGCTGTGGATGTATTTCGTGAGTTAGATGCTAGGGCTTTAAATGCTGCAAGAGACGTAGTAATTAATGGTATAAGTTATGAGGCAGCAAAAGATGGCTATGCCAGTATAATTGAAAAATTAGAAGAAAGACGAGATTATTTACGTCATATCACCAGAACTATTAGCACAGAACATTCAGATGGAACAAGAGATCTTATTCGTGATGGCCGTGCAGCAATTAATACAAAAGTTGGGAGATCAGAATCTTTTGTTGTGCAATACGTTAATTTATGTCAAGCCGCCGAGCTTTTGCTAGATGTCGCTGTAAATAATGGTGACATTAATGCAAAACAGCTCATCATTTCTCGTAATAATATTAGAGATCGTGCTAAAGCTATGGTTCATAATTTGGGTAAAGAACCACTAGTGACTGGCAATCTTATCAAACGACGTAATGCCGAATTACTATCTTTCTTAGGAGACATAAAGAAAGCTGATGGCAGTTCTTTGTTTAGCTCCAAAGAAACTTTAAAAGAGGATTGTGGCCATGCTAAGGAATTAGTTCAGCTTGATATGCCACAATATCATATTTCAACTATCTCGGCAGTAGCAGGTAGAGCAGTAGTTGAGTCAGCAATCATGGCGCTTGGTACCACCACTATTTTTAAAGTGCAATTTGAAAGTATCATTGCTGGTAGAGACCAGCCAGAATGGTACAATACATTGGATAAAGTTAAGCAAGGTTTGGTTAAGAATTATGCAGCTAGACTTGCTGAAGGGAATATGGTTGTTCCTACCCAGTTATACGCTTTGATTCCAGGTTTACGTAACGCTTACAGTAAAGTTACTTCAGTTGTTGAGTCAGACAGCAGTCTAACTAAAGTTGCTGAAAACTTACATAGCGGTACCCCAACTTATCATGGTGATAAAAAATCTAGGTTAGCTGCGACTAAAAATACTTTAAATCAGGCGCAAACATTTTGTGCTTCAGGACAAAAACTTGGCATAATTAGCTTAAATTCTTCATCTGATATCACTAGTAACGATCCAGCAATTGTTGAGTTATCAGTAAAAGCAGTAGCAAGCACAGAAACAACTTTGGTACTTAATCCACTTAATAGCCGTCGATCTATATCTAAGGATAGCACTGATGGAGTATATAATTTAATTTTAAAAGAAGTAGCTCATGTTGCAACAGCAGCTTCTGAAGAGTGTAAAAAAACGTCTACAGTTGGTGACTGCTATGCTATTGTTGCCGAGTTTTTAACCAAAGGTAATGCACTACTCAGTAAAGAGAGACAAAAGAGAGCTTTTACAGCTTTAAAAATTTTAGATGTCGAGCGTTATGCTGATCCAATATTAGTTGATTTAAAGATTGCAGTTGAAGCAAAAATGTACCTGGTTAGCAAACCAAATATAATTTATCGCTTTTTTGCTGATTTTGTTTCTACTATTTTTAGGATTAGACCTAAAAACAATACTAACTTAGACCTAGTTGCTACCATGCCACTTGTGGCGCAAAGCATGTCTCCTGAAGGTACTTTAGGTATTTATGCCGCTGTTAGAAATATCGATATAGTACATGCACGAGTGTTCTTGAAATTTTGTAAAAGCGGTAAAGATCGTACCGCGCTTGCTGAGCTACATACATCTTTTTTAGCTGCATCTAGGTATTTAGGTATTATACCAAGTGCAGAAAATTTAGCCCAGATGGTAAATGCTGGGCATGCGCAAACTATGGCTGGTCAACAAGGAGGTTCGCGCGGTTGTTATGGTATGTTAACCAGTAATGATCGACATATGTCAACAATCTATCCTGATAACTTAGTAGAAGAAACAGCTAACTATACCAATATTAAAACACCAGGTTGGAGGAGTAAATTTCTTCATTTATTTCGCGCCTCATCAATCGAACATGATGCTTTAAGTGGAGATATTTCATCATTACGCACACCTAACCAACCAGTAGTTGTATCTACTCAAAAAAGGAGTGTAAACAGTCAAAATTATGGCAGTGATCATATCGCTCAAATTGCAAGAGTTTTACATGAAGGTACAGTATCTCAAGGTCACCATGATCCAAGCTTCACGCCCTCACGAAGCAGAGATGGTAGAAAAATAGTGTTATAAGTATTGTTTGCCCAGAAAAATTATTCTTGCAATATAGTAAAAACTGTCTCATAAAATAGATAGGTTGGGGGTGGGCAATTTTGTCGCCAAGTCGGTCAGATTCGAAAGGGAGCAGCCGTAACGAATTTAAATTGGGTCGCTCCAACCTTTTAAAAAAATTAATTGACAGATAGCAAAAGTGAGTTATCAGGTTTTAGCACGTAAATATCGTCCAGTAAATTTTGCCCAATTAAAAGGTCAGGAATCACTTGTTAGAACCTTGGTGCATGCAATTCAACGAAATAAAATAGCTCATGCTTTTTTACTTACAGGTACTCGTGGTGTAGGAAAAACTACTACTGCGAGAATTGTTGCTAAAACTATTAATTGTATTGATTTACAACAAAATAAACACAGTATTGAAGCTTGTGGTCATTGCATTAATTGCAAAGCTTACGCAGGAGAAAATCATCCAGACCTGATTGAAGTAGATGCAGCTAGTAAAACAGGAGTTAACGATATTCGTGAAATTATTGAAAATGCGAATTATGTCCCAATTTTAGCTCAATATAAAGTTTACATTATAGATGAAGTACATATGCTTTCAAACAGCGCGTTTAATGCGCTGTTAAAGACTCTAGAAGAACCGCCTTCTTACATTAAATTTATTTTCGCTACTACCGATCCTAAGAAAATTCCATTAACCGTAATTTCGCGTTGTCAAAGGTTTGATTTGCGTCGACTGAGTATTGTCGAGTTAGTGACTCATTTTAAAGAAATTTGCTCTTTTGAGAAAATAAAATATGAAGAAGCAGCATTGAAATTGATTGCCATGCATAGCTATGGTTCGGTACGAGATGGGTTATCTCTTTTAGATCAAGTAATTTTGCATATTCAAGATGATGAAAAAGTATCAATAGGAAAAGTAGAAGGCCTCTTAGGTATTACCAGTAGTATATTAATTTACCAGCTTTTTAATTTACTAGTAATAGGAAACACTGAGCAGGCGATTATTATGATTAACGAACTTTATAATAAAGGTTCAGAACCGTTGTCAATGGTTGAAGATTTATTATCAGCTTGCAACATTGTTGCTAAGGTACAAATACTTAATGATTTTTTACAAAATAATCATTATTTATCTGATGTTGAATGTGAGTTAGTAAGTAATATTGCTAAAAAAATTAACGGCCGTAGTTTGGCAATTTTATGGCAAATGTTACTTAAGGGTTTTGAGGAAATCAGTAAATCTACTTACGATATACAAGCGCTAGAAATGCTTATTATTCGTATTGGTTGTTTAGCTGATTTACCAACACCTGCAGAGATTATTGCTAGTCATAGTGACTATCTTGTTTCGTCGAATAAAATACCTGCTGAGTTACTAGTTATAAAAAATGATGATATGATGGTAGAATTTAAAAAAATTATTGAGCATTTCTTAAGCAATAAAGAGATGATTTTATATCATCAGTTAAAGTCTGAAGTTGCGGTGGTGAGTTATTCTTATGGCAAAATTGAAGCCAAGCTCCAAGGGAATATACCTAAGGATTTTATCGCACAGGTGGTTGCAAGATTAAATAAGTGGACTAATAATAAGTGGCAGTTTATCTCTATATCTGATACGATGAAAGTTGGACAAACAGTTATTGAATATGATCAAGTGATAAGTACTAATAAAAAGCGCGATATATCAAAACACTCGATTGTTGGTAATGTGTTGAAAGCTTTTCCTGGTGCAACTGTAGAAAACATTAGAAACACTTCAATAGAATAGGTGAATTATGGTGAATATCAATCAAATGATGAAACAAATGCAATCAATGCAGCAAAAATTTTCTCAGGCACAAGAAGAAATAGCTAAAAGAGAATTTGAAGGTGCTTCTGGTGGTAGTTTAGTGACTATTACCTTAAATGGTAAGGGTGCTATGGTCAAAATTTCTCTTGATCCGTCATTACTTGATAAAGACGAAGTCGATGTATTAGAAGATCTAGTTTTAGCTGCATTTAATGACGCTAAAAAAAAGTTAGATGCTGAAACTGAAGGTTCAATGTCAGATCTTATGGGAGGTATACCGCTTCCTCCAGGGTTAAAATTTCCATATTAATTTATGCAACGCAATAAGATTGACAAACTCATCTATATTTTTTCGAAATTACCAGGACTTGGTAATCGCTCAGCAAAAAGGTTAGTGTTGCATTTAATTAAATATAAAGACAACTTAATGTTACCACTTTCTGATGCTTTGCTTGATACTGCCAATGCAATTGAGATTTGTAAGTTTTGTGGCAACCTTGATGAGAACGAAGCCTGTCATATTTGTACAAATACTAAACGTGATCAAACAATCATTTGCATAGTAGAGACGGTGGCAGATTTATGGGCTATTGAAAAAATTTCAGTTTACCAAGGACTATACCATATTTTGGGTGGAACTTTGTCGGCTTATCATGAGCGCACACCTAGTGAAGTCAATATAGACAAATTACTAGCACGTATTGAAAATTCACAAATTAAAGAAGTGATTATCGCTACTAATGCCACTATGGATGGTCAAACTACCGCTTTTTATATTACAGAAAAACTACGGTTATATAGTCTCAAGGTATCGCGTCTGGCTAGCGGCATTCCTATTGGGGGCGAACTTGATTATCTTGATGAAGGTACTATAACTGCTGCCTTCAATCTTCGTCAAAAATTCAATTAAGGTTAACATTATTGGAAGCATTCCTAGATAGCTTGCGTATTGATTGGCTCATGACACATTCCAAGAAATAAATTTTTAAATTATTAAATTGAATATTTTTGAACAAACTTTATTTGAGGAGTAAAACACATTGAATTTAAAAGATGCAGTGTTAATTGCTGAGAAGCAAATACGATGCTATATACATGAAACCCCACTAGATTTTTCTGTAGAATTGAGCGAAATAACTGGTATTAAAGTTTACTTAAAATGTGAGAATACTCAGTATACAGGTTCTTTTAAGGTAAGAGGTGCTTTCAATAAGTTACTTTCTTTATCATCAGTGCAGAAAAAACTTGGTGTCGTCACCGCTTCAACAGGTAATCACGGTACTGCAGTAGCATTTGGTTTAAAGAAATTAAATATCCCTGGTATTATTTTTGTCCCTGAAAATGCTTCTTTGGCAAAAGTTAAAAATATTCGTAATCATGATGTACCATTAAAATTTTATGCTACAGATTGCTTGGAAACCGAGACGTATGCACGTGAATATGCTAAGAAACATAATATGCTCTATATATCTCCATATAATGATGTTCAAGTTATCTCTGGTCAAGGCACTATTGCGGTAGAAATGATACGTCAATTGAATACAATAGATGATATACTAGTGCCAATCGGTGGGGGTGGGTTGATCGCAGGTATTGCAGGATATATAAAATCAGTCTCTCCAGAAACGCAAATTATTGGGTGTTTGCCACAAAACTCTCCTGTTATGTTTGAGTCTATTAAAGCAGGAAAAATAGTAGATATCATCACAACAGCAACTCTTTCAGATGCAACAGCTGGTGGAATTGAGGCAAGATCTATTACTTTTGACCTCTGTAAAGATTTTGTGGATGATTATATTTTAGTATCTGAGCAGGAAATTAAAGACGCAATGAATATACTCATTAAAACCCAACGTATTTTAGTTGAGGGTGCATCTGCTGTGTCGTTAGCCTCTCTTTTAAAAAATATAGAGCGCTTCCGTGATAGGCATGTAGTCATTCTTTTAAGTGGTGGTAATATCAGTGTTGATACCTTAAATGCAGTTCTGAGCTAACAAATGAGAATAATCCACTTAGCTCAAATAAAAGAAATATTAAAATCTGTAAATATTCTTCCACCGATCGAAGAGGGATTTGTTGCTTACTCGCAAAGAAATACAGTTTCTCCATCTGTGGGTGAGTTGGTATTTAAAAATCCTCCTGGTGATGTACATATTAAATATAGTTACATTACAGGAGATGATTTCTACGTGGTAAAAATTGCTTCTGGATTTTATAATAATCCCAAATTAAATCTTTCATCCAGTAATGGACTTATGCTGCTATTTGATCAAAAAACCGGAGTTCTTTTAGGTGTACTTCTTGATGAAGGTTATTTAACAGATTTACGAACCGCGGCAGCAGGTGCTATTACAGCTAAATACTTAGCGCCAAGCATAATCAATAAAATTGGCATTGTAGGCACAGGGATCCAGGCAAGATTGCAATTACTTTTTTTAAAAAAAACGATTTTCTGTAGAGATGTAGTGGTTTTTGGGAGAGATCACAATAAACTTTTACAATTTCAAATTGACATGAAGAATGAGGGGTTTAAAATCCATACAACGCAAACACTGGAGGATTTGACTTCTACTTGTAATTTGATTGTAACAACCACATCATCTTCACTACCTGTTTTGTTTTCTAATCACATTAGCGCTGGCACTCATATTACGGCAGTTGGAGCGGATGGACCACACAAGCAAGAACTTGAGGAGAGTATTTTTGGTGTGGCAGATGTTATCGTTGCAGATAGTATTTCTCAGTGCATTGAAAGAGGTGATATCTCCTACGCGATAAGAAAAAAAATCATTGACCGGAATATATTAATTGAACTGGGAGATGTTATTGCAAAGAAATATGAGGGTCGCACAAATGACAACCAGATTACCGTTGCAGATTTAACTGGTTTGGCAGTGCAAGACATTCAAATTGCCAAAACAGTTTATAATTTTTTTATTAAAAATGAGGAAGTGTAACGAGGTTTTTTTATCTAAAGTCAAATTAGGCTGCTAAAGCTACTATTTTCTTTTCTCTAGTAGTTTTCATAATACGTATTTATAGCTGTTTTACTTGTTGTTTAATGGTTGATTATTTCAGACTCTCTTAAGTATGATGAGTAAGCTGAAGGAATATCTGAGATTTAATAACGCCTGTCCTTTATTTCCATTGACAATTTTGGTTCTCCAAATGATCTTACGATTAAAGGACCAGATAGACATGAACTCATTTTTGTATCAAAAGAATGTGTAAATTTATATTTATGAGATTTAAAGGGCAGTACTCACTCCTTACCTTGTTACTATTATTTCATCTTCATTACTACTATAGTAAAATAAGTTGAATTAGCATAATTGAAAGAAGTGTCTTATTATCTCAGACAGATCATTAAATTTGGTAATTTGATCTTTAATCCATCGTTTCATATTTGCCCAAAACTTCTCTATAGGATTTAAATCTGGTGAATAGGGT
>CAMDPW010000005.1 GCA_945905715.1 Rickettsia typhi | reverse complement strand
TCTAATCCTTCATTATTAGCAATCATGACATCTAATCCACCCTTACCAAAAAAACATCCACCTTTCTTGGGTGCAATATATAAATCTGCCATTGCACTACCTTCATATGGTCCTTCTATGTCTGTATTGATTGGTATTAGTGGGGTGGTATCAAATTGAGGAGTGTAAGTAAGAATACCAACTAAGCTACCCACACCCATAGCAAATAATCTATATGGCTCATACTGTGTGTTCACAATATTATAACCAACAAAACCACTAGCTGCAGCATAAAGTGGAGTTGGTACAAAAACTTCACTTAGCCATATCTGCTCTAATATCGCTGCACCGAAGCTAACTCCAGCTACAGCTACTTTGCCGAATTGCGTATTAGAAAAAGAGCTATATTTTACTAGTCCTACAGCAGTAAAAGCAGTTATAATAGCCGTTGGTAGGACATTGTTACGAAAAGAAACATTAGGTAAAAAACTACTAAAAACTGAAGAACCTACAGTTAATACGGTAATTTCTACACTCCAACATGCTGGACAGACCCCCATAACTTAAATCTCCTTGATTTATCTTAACGCTACGAATGTTATAGGTTAATTGAGTGATATTGCAAATTGGTATTATGTGCTCTATTTTAGATAAGTCAAGATTGATCTCTCACATTAGTAGATGGAAGTGTTACATTTCAAAAAATTCGAATGAAATTCAGCATTAGTATTAAAATTTTATTGCTGGTCATGCACTACTTTCAAATCTAAACATTGTTGACTAATAGCATTATTTAGCTGTATCTTTGTAATAGAGGTTCTCATTCATTGACTTGGGTAATTAAGGGTTATTAAATCAGTAAATTTATATATATAAACAAATAGAGATTAGTATATCTAAACTAGCACAAGTGAAAGAAAAAAAGCTTTATTTGTTAATTGTAACGTTTGCATTAGTAATTATAACTTCGTATATCTTTATAGGAATCGCTATGTCGACCAGAATTTTAATTAACCGCGAAGTATTTTTTGGAAATCCAGATAGAATTTCAGTTCGTATTAGTCCTGACGGACGCTATATTTCTTGTATCGCTCCACTAAATGGGGTGTTGAATATATATGTAGCACCAATCGATAATATTACACAAGCTAAACCTATAACGAATGACAAAAACAGAGGCATTACAAGCTATAACTGGACTTATAAGGACGATACTCTAGTGTACATGCAAGATACCAACGGTGATGAGAATTTTCATCAATACAAAGTGAATTTAAAAACAAATAAAATTACAGATATATCACCTTTTGATAAAGTGAGGTCTTACTTAGTTGGTGCAAGCATAGATTATCCCAGCATAATACTGATCGCTCTTAACAATAGAAATCCTGATTATCATGATATTTATCAATATCATTTAGATACTGACGAATTAAAATTGCTTTTGCAAAATGATAAATATTCAAATTTTGTGGTAAATAATGAGTTAAAAATTGTCTATGCTTCTATTATGGCACAAGACACTGGTGATGTTGAAATATTCGATATCAGCAATATTGTTGCACCAAGGTCGTTTATGAAAATACCAAGTGAAGATAGTAATACCACAAATATCATTGGTTTTAATCATAATGCTGACAAACTATATTATGTTGATTCGCGCAATCGTGATATGGCAGGTTTATTTCAATATGATACTCAAAATGCCGTGGCTACACTATTAGCAGAAAATCCTCATTCTGATATAAATGGCAATGTAATGCTCAATCCTTTAAGTCACGAGATAGAAGGATATTCTACTGAATACATTAGAAGAGAAACATTTATTATCAACGATGCGATCAGGTCTGATTTTGATTATTTAAAGACGAAAGAAAAAGGAGAAATGTATTTAGTGAGTCGTTCGATTAAAGATAATAAGTGGCTAATAGCTTATGCTACAGACACTGGACCATATAAATATTATTTATTTGATCGCTTGAGTAAAAAAAACAAGTTCCTGTTTGTGACTAATACCGCTCTGAGTAAAGAAGAGTCAAAACTTAGTCCAATGGATAGCGTAGTTATTAGATCAAGAGACAATCTAGAGTTAATATCATATTTTACCTTGCCTAAAATTAAGTTAGTGGATGGTAAAATTATTAAACCATTGCCTTTAGTGTTGCTAGTACATGGTGGACCAAGAGCTAGAGATTCTTGGGGTTATAACCCTCAACATCAATGGCTAGCGAATAGAGGGTATGTAGTATTGAGTGTAAACTATCGTGGTTCAACAGGTTTTGGTAAAAAATTTATTAAAGCAGGAAATGGCCAATGGGCCGGTAAGATGCATGAAGACTTGATAGATGCGGTTAATTGGGCAGTAAAAAAGGGATATGCCGATAAAGATAAAATCGCAATTTTTGGAGGGAGTTACGGTGGTTATGCAGCTTTAGTTGGCTTAACATTCACTCCTGACTTTTTTGCTTGCGGCGTCGACCTGGTCGGACCATCTAATCTTATAACTTTGATCAATAGCATACCAAGTTACTGGAAACCGTTTAAAAAATCGCTGATAGAGATGATTGGTGAAAATCCAGACACTGAGCAGGGTAAAGAGTTTCTTCAAGCTCGTTCACCTCTTACATTTGTTAGTAACATAAATAAACCTTTACTTATAGGACAAGGAGCAAATGATCCGCGAGTGACTCAAATTGAATCAGATCAAATTGTTACAGCAATGAAAAATAATAAAATTCCTGTTACATACGCCTTATACCCAGATGAAGGTCACGGTTTTACGAAACCCAATAATCGCATAAGTTTCTACGCCATCACCGAAGAGTTTTTAGGTAAGACGCTCAATATGCCTTATCAGGAAATCGGCGCATCAATAAACAATTCATCAGTAGTAGTGACGACTAGTACTGATTAATCGTTCTATATTTGTGGAAGATAAGTAATTCATAGGGAAAGTTGTGCAAGATAAAACAAAGGTAGAATTTGCAAATACAATGCGCGGATTTGCTGCTATTGCAGTAGTTATCGGGCATCTTTTGGGGTTATTTTGGTTACACCCTAATGTCCATTTACTGATTAATGCACCATCTCCTATTAAAAGCTATACCGTTCCAACTTACGTACTATGGCTGAATACATTTCCAACTTTTGTTTGGGGGGACCTTATGGCGTTGCAATATTTTTTCTTATAAGTGGATTCACGATACCGTTTTCACTGAGAAGAGTTAGTAGGTCTGGTTTTATTATAAATAGATTACTGCGTATTATTCCTACATATATTGCTGGATTTAGTATCACGTTAATTGCCTTGTTAGTAGGTAGTAAATATTTTTTACAAGAATGGCCTTATACCACAAAGGAGATTTTAATTCATTATATACCAGGCCTGAGAGATATTACTGGATCTAGAAATATTGATTTTGTTGTATGGACATTAGAAGCAGAGATAAAATTTTATCTGTTATGCGCTATCTTTATTACATGGTTTAAACATTACTCAATAAGATTAATTTTTATTCCAATAGCGCTTTTTATTTTAATGATGATTTTACACTTAACCAACAATTTAACACAGGGGATTTTCAATTTTCAATATATCATTTTTATGTTCATTGGAGTAGTTTTTCATTATTTATATAGTAAAGAAATTACGGTAAATCAAGCGTGGATATTTATTGGTATCATATTTGCTTTATTCTGTATTAGTTGGTATATTGGTCCACAGTCAGCAATCTTTGGAGTAATTTCGAATTATGCATACGCTCTTCTCACTTTTACTTTTGCATATACATATCCAAGTATATTTAAATCGAATATAGTTTTTGATTTTTTTGCAAATATAAGTTACCCACTCTATGTCATTCATGGAGTAGCTGGATATATTGCTCTGCGTATTTTACTTGATTCTGGCGTAAAAAACTGGGCAGCACTTCTTATAGTTACGTCTACATGCTTTCTATTTGCTTGGATACTGCATAAACTCATTGAACAGCCGTCACAAGCAATAAGTAAGAGGCTGTTAAAGAAATAAGAAATTCAGTAATTACGCATTAACTAATTAATGCTTATAATATTTATTATGGAAACAGTACGTTATTTTTCATTGACAGATAGTATTGTTGTTTTATATAATATAAACTGCTCTGTATGATTAAAATTCAGGGATCATTAAACAACATTAAAAATATGGTTTTAATATGCTTAGAAAAAGTGTTATATTTTTAGCTTGTGGTCTGATTGTAAACACAGCTTTTGCCACAGAAAATCATCACTCTATAGCTTTTTCTGCAGAAAATCAACACCCTACTTCCTCAGGATTCGTAGGACCAGATGCAGGAGGCGCAGTATCTGTGAAAGAATTACTGACGCATGCACAAGATAATACTAGAGTAGTGTTGACAGGACATATTATCAAAAGAGTTTCTCATGATAAGTATGTATTTACGGATAGTACAGCTGAGGTGCTGGTAGAGATAGATCATAAGAATATGCCCTTAGAACAAATTACACCAAAAACCTTAGTTAAGCTTTATGGTAAAGTGGATAGAGATCATTTTCCTGCAAAAATAGAAATAGATGTGAAGGCTGTGGAAGTGCAGAAATAACTACTCTTCTCCATTTTTATAAATAGTTAGACGTTCTTCGTGGCTAATAAAGAAGGCTATCTGTGTAATTATTCAAAGCGTTCAATGTTGTATTATAATCTCTAATATAATATAATTCTAAAGTTCATCTTGATATTTATTAAATTAATATATACTACAACACCTCCTTTCATTGCATCTCTCTGTCTATGTTGACTAAGATAACTGGAGTATCAGAAGTTAAAGCCATGGTATCATTTAGATGTTTTGACTTGCATAAGAAATTTTATTACACTAAAGCAAAGATAAAATAACGGAGTACTAAAGACTGTAAAACACAACTTCCACGCATAACTGTTAAGTATGAGGAGTAACATCTGTTCTTTGGGTAGAGCGCCGAATATTGTCATAAAAATAATTACTGTACACGTGTCAATAATTAGAGAAACAGCTGTACTGCCATTATTTCTAATCCATAAATATTTACCTTTAGTAATTTTACGTAACCACAAATACAATGAAATATCAATTGTTTGAGAAATATAGCATGCAACAAGAGAGCTTATAAAGGCTATGTAATATAAACCAAATACTTTATGAAATGTAATATAGTCAATTTTAGACCATGAGACAGTAGGTAATGCATCCATGCCAGCTATAATTATGGCAACCAATATATTTGTTAAGATTGCGAATCTTACACAAAAATTGGCTTTCTCTTTACCATAAAATTCTGTTATTAAGTCTGTTATTAGGAAAGTTAAGGGATATAAAATTGCACCTACTGAAAGTTCAAAAGTATGAAACGGTACAATAGACAGAAAAACAAACTTCTGATATGTAAGATTTCCAACAACTATCAATACTGAAAATAATATGCACAAACCTATATAAATTTTTTCTATATTTGTCATTTTAAATAAGAAATTGTTTGATTTTTATAACCTTGTTATAAAGGGCATTCATATAAAATTATTGGGCTCGTCCTCCTCCCCTTCGATTAGCTACAGTACTATCGTCAGTTAATCTATAAGGTGGAGAAGTAAGATGTCCTAAAGTTGACGATATTTCTTGACCAGTAAATCTTGACATTATATTACTGGCACGAACCATAAAGGTAGCAACTAAATTATCACTATATCGCTCTAACACCTGTTTATTATAAGGATTTCTTAGATCTACAGAAGCACTTGTACGATTTTTATCTAATTTAAATCCTATTTCTTCTAGAGTTTTTTTTACTACTGCTATTGCCAAAACATCATCTTTGCTACTAGTTCTGCATGTTATAGAAAAACTAGTATCTCTAATGTTGCTAATTTGTAAGTGTTTCCTAGACTCTCCTCCTTTTATTAGTTGAGACATAGCCCCATGCAATTGCTTGACCCCTTCTTCACTATCACTAGTAACCAGTAGTTCTGGTATTGTTGTCAGATGAGAATCAGTTTCGCTTGCTCTAAATGTACTTGCTGCAATCGAAGACTCAATAAATCGCTGATTTCTAGTATCAGAATTCTTAATATTGTTTAATGTAATCACAGTAGCAGTAACTGGCTTGTTAAGCATTTGATTATGATATGTCACTTCCTTATAAGTTTCGTCTTTTTTACCATTATACACATCTATAACTGGCACATCTAAGCGTTGAATCATACCTTTTACTCCAAGATAATCATAAGCATGCGCTTGACCACACACCATTACAAAACGGGCATCTCTATCATGCGCCACAACTGATTCAATTTGTGCATGAGCACTGCTATTAAACATTTCCAGTCGTTCTGTTCCCTGCAAAGCGCTCATACTCTTGCTACCTATGGAAATAATAGTGATGCCATTTGCTGCAGCAGTTTTCAATAAATTATATTTATTATAAGCTCTAGGATCTTTTTCTGCTAGCAATGCAGATTCTAGATGTGTATTTTTTAAGGCACTAAACTGATCATTAGTAAACTTTCCTGATTCTACAAAAAGCCTCCTTATTCTCTCTTGTTCTGCTGGATAGGTTGCAAGCTGCCCAATTGCCAATGATTCATTGGAATTGGTTCTAAAACCTTTTTCACTCATGTACAATTGTATAATATCCTGCCTTAAAGCTTGTTGATCGATAGCTTGATTTGAGTCTTGTAGAAAAGTTTCATGAAAAATATACTTCACACCTTGAGCTTTAAGCATTGGCATATTTTCAATTAATAGCTGAGTAGATGATCGTTCGTCATGAATTTCGCTAATAATAACGCCTCTGTTACCTGTTATTTGTTCTTCCAGGGCTATTTCTGATTTTTTCTTCGTTGTCCTTTCGCGCATAACATCACTCCTTTCTTAGCTAGATGTCTCAATGATATCTCGGAACTTATTACGAATCAATACTAATTCTATGCTCACTATACTGATAATGCACGAACATTCTATAACTGATAACATTGTAATATAACGCTGCGCCATATTCATGATCAAAATTTTAAGATTGATCTATACGTTAAATCTAAAATGCACAATATCACCGTCGCACATCTTGTATTCCTTTCCTTCTAGGCGCATCCTGCCATTTTCTTTAGCACCGATCTCTCCATTATATTCGATGTAATCGTCGTAGCTAATAACTTCGGCACGAATAAATCCTTGTTCAAAATCAGTATGTATCGCTCCAGCCGCTTGTGGAGCTAAAGTATTTTTGGTGATTGTCCATGCTCTTGCTTCTTTAGGACCTATGGTAAAAAATGTAGATAAATTTAACAATAGATAGCCGCTTCTGATTAATTTGCTTAAACCGGCCTCATCTAGACCGAGATCTTGTAAAAACGATAATTGCTCATCTACATTTTCTAGTATAGCAATTTCAGCTTCAATTTTTGAAGAAATTAAAATTACTTTTACCCCTGCTTGAGTCGCAAACTCTTCTACAACCTTACTATACTTATTGCCACTAGCTACTTCTACCTCACCTATATTGCAAATGTACATATAAGGCTTAGTTGTAATTAATTGTAGTGATTTAATATCTTCTTCGCTATATCCTTCTTTGAGCAGCTGTCTTGCTTGTTTTCCACTTTCCAAAATTTGCAAACATTTACTCATTAATTCAAGCTCTCTTCTAATGCATTTATCTTGAACAAATTTATTCTTTTTGCTAAAACTTTCAACTCGTTTAGTCATTGATTCTAAATCAGCTAAAACCAGTTCGGTTTCTATTAACTCAATGTCACGAATTGGATTAATAGTCTTTTCTACATGTGTAATATCATTATCTTCAAAACAACGTACTACTTGCAAAATTGCATCAACTTCTCTGATATGAGATAAAAATTTATTTCCTAAGCCTTCACCAGTTGCTGCGCCTTTAACTAAACCAGCAATATCTACAATCTCAATCTGAGTTGAGATAATCTTTTTTGAATTAGCAATATTAGCTAGTTTATTTAAACGCTTATCCGGTACTAGTATCTTACCAACATTCGGTTCAATAGTACAAAAAGGATAATTTGCTGCTTGTGCTAAATTTGATTTAGTAAGAGCATTAAATAAGGTAGATTTTCCAACATTTGGCAAGCCAACTATACCGCATTTAAAGCCCACTTACTTCTCCTTAGTTATATTAGTGTAAGTTAAAAACAAATCTTGTCTATTATTTAGTAACAAAGCAATGTTATTGACAGTACATTTAATAATGTCGGCAATAATATTTTGTTCGTGACCATACGGAAAGTCTTCTAGCACATACTCTGAGACCAAATCATGATTTCCAGGGTAGCTTACTCCCAAGCGAACTCGTAAATAATTCTGACCTATAAAGCTATCTATGGATTTCAAACCATTATGACCGCCAGCTCTACCACCAAACTTTACTTTTATTTTTCCCAATACTAAATTTATATCATCATGAATAATTATAGTGTTGATTGAAGAAATGTTGTAATAACTAATAAATGCAGCTACAGCTTTTCCAGATAAATTCATGAAAGTATTAGGTTTAACAGCGATCACTTCATGAGCGGCAATACTGCCAATAAAGATAGTAGATTCAAATTTATCTTTAATTTTTTTGAGATTATAACTATTAACAATCTCGTCAATAACCTTAAAGCCTACATTATGACGATTATTACTATACCTTTGACCTGGATTTCCTAGTCCTGCCAATAAAAACATACCTCTCTAACTCTAGCTTCTGGCTTTCACTACTTTCTCTTTATTACTTTCACCTTCAGCTCCTCCTCCGCTAGATACTCCAACAGCAATTTCTTCATCAATTTTCATTGCTTTTTTACCAACTACTTTAGCTACAGTATAATTAGAATCTTTAATGGCTGAAAGTACACCTTGAGGTAAGTTGATGTCTTTTATGTGAACGGCTTCACCAATTTCTAAATGCTCTACATCTATTTCAATTACTGCTGGAATATTTGAAGAATCAACAATCACTGGCAAGTTACGTAGTACAATGTTCAATACCCCACCTCTTTTTAAACCGAGAGATTTTTCTTTACCCGTAAACAATACTGGAATATTAAGTTTTATTTTTTCATCTTGATTTAGATACATAAAGTCTACGTGCTCAACTAAATCTGTTACTGGGTGCTTTAATATAGATTTAGGTAAAACTTTATATTGTTTACCATCTAACTCAATTTCAATTACAGTTGACATAAAAGTGAATTTTTCATAGAGACGCTGAATATCTTGTTGCACAAGAATTATCATCGCTTCTTTACGGCCTTTACCATAAATTATGGCAGGAATTTTACCTGCTCGACGTAAAGCGCGACCAGGTCCTTTACCGGTTTTTTCTCTAAGATTCGCTTGTAGTAATGACAGAGCTGACATTGCGATACTTTCCTTTAAAATAAAATTGTAAACAAATATTTATTCTGCAGACTATATATAAAAAATTTTCATTAGTCAAAAGAAATGATTTTTAGAACTGGTACCAATAATAAATGTAGTAAATAATTTCTAAAATTGATAGAAATATAAGTTTTATATATAAATAAATAATTATCTTATTAATCAGAGCATTATAAGTAACTATTTAACTGGAAAGTTAAAAAAAGTTTCAGGAAGTAATTCATTATTTGCTAGTGAAAAATGCCACCATTCTTTTGAGTAGGGATGAAAGTCAAATTTGATCATAATATTTTTTAGATAATTTCTTTGCATTTTGTATTGCTCTGCAATTAAGTTGTTCTCATAATGAGAAGCTTCACTGAATAAATCAAAAGATGAACCCATATCAACGGTGCCATCATCAAGGAAATTAATCTCCGAGCCATCAAGTAACTTACGAATTTGAGGAATTGTTTTGTGCAATTTATTACCACGTTTGATTAAAGTAATATCTACTGCTAACCCCTTGCTGTGTTGAGATTTTCTTGAAATATAACCAAGTTCAAATACTTCGTTTTTCTTAACACCTGGATAAAACAAAGATTTCATTTTTTGATCTTCATGGATTTCACTCCAGACGACAAATTCATCTACTGCCATTTGTGGGCGATACGCATCGTAAACTACTAACTCATAATCTTCTTGTTTTAAATGAAATTGTATTTCTTTGAGCTTGTGTGCTAATGGCGCTGTAGTAATCAGAACATCAGCCTCATAACCAGTAACACGCCTGCCAATAAAATTATTAGAAGTAAAATAACGTAGACTTGTTTGAATTGTTGGATCAATTTCGTTTAAGTAAACAAAATCTTGAGGTAAATATCCTGGCATAATTCTTTTTTATCTATGTCTATCATTAAAGCGTTTAGTAACATTGTATCGTTTTTCAATATTAAAACGTTGCTTTCTAATCATAAAAATAATTGCAATCAATGAAAAAAAACCTACAGATAGAAGTATAATAGCGCTGTTTTGGTAACCATCTTTAATCAAGACAACAAAGGCATAGGTTAGAGCCAAAAAAATCATTGCAAATAGAACTTGGCCAAAACGACGACCTAAATTTTGTATCCGTAAAGCTCTCATTTCCCAATTATGACGTTGAGTTTGTTCTTTTTCAAGTAAGCAAATAATACGTTCAGCTGCGCCTTCAAATAATTGCTCATAGTCCATGAGTTCAAGAGCTGTAGGAAAATTAGATATTACTTTGTGCTCATTATCTGCTTCTTCTGCTGAAAAGTATTTGCGTGCATAAATTTTTGTAGCTTTGGGTAAATCGCCAAAATATTTTTTATTTGCTATTCCCATTACTATTCTCCATTTTTTTGAATCTATTTAGAACTGCTATAAAATTGTTATTTATATTTTCTTTATCTTCAAACAAAGATTTAGGTGTATAACTGTAGGGATAAGAAATATTGCCATTGTTCTGCCAAATAAAAAAACCAAAACCTTCAACTAGTGATTTTATAAACACTTTTAATAGCCCATCCATGCAGTATAAACTAACCAATAAATCTTTATTTCGCAATAGATAAATTATTAATTTATGCAATTAGTTAAGAACTAATTTTTATGATCTTGTCAGTAAATTGTAAAAATTCATCTTTTTGTTCAAGTAAATTGAACCATTTGCCTTGAGGGTAAATAACAGCGCATGGACCTTCATTACATCTACCTAAGCAACCTGATTGAGAAATTCGTATACCATTTTGACCACCAACACCGATCTCTTTAACTAGTGTTTTGAGCTTTTCTAGCAGTTCTTTTGCAACAATTTTTTGTCCACAACACTTACCGCTCTCTTTTTGGTTAGTGCAGATGAAAATATGAGTTTGGTAGTATTGGTCTTTTAATTGCGTCATAAAATATTCACTTGCTTTATTATATATGTAACTGTCTCTATATTCATATCATAAAAACTACTTGCTAGAAATAAAAAACCGCGCATAATGTTTAGCATGGTCAGCAATAATCCCAGAGCAGTAATTTTTGGCATAAAAGGTAAATCACTGCTTCCAGCTGAAGTAGATTTTATTAATCAATATAATCCACTAGGTTTCATTCTATTCTCGCGTAATATTGAAAATAAAACACAAGTAAGGCAACTAGTACAGCAAATAAAAATAGTTACTGGCCGCCATACTCCTATTTTAATTGATCAGGAAGGTGGAAGAGTCACTAGACTGAAAGATCCACACTGGCGACACCCACCTAAGGCTGAAATTTTTGGATTTATTGCTAAGCAAGATTCAATCATTGCTCGAAAAGCGTGCAAACTTAATGCTATGCTTGTGGCGCTTGATTTGCATGAACTTGGCATTAACACTAATTGCGCACCGTTGTTAGACATTTATTTTGTGAACAGTCATAGCGTCATTGGTGACCGCGCTTTCAGTGACAATCGTGAAATCGTTACAGAACTTGGAGTAGAAATGATGGAGGGCTTTATTAGTTGTGGCGTATGTCCAATTATGAAGCATATTCCAGGACACGGCAGAGCAAGAGCTGATAGTCATTTAGAGTTACCGGTTATCTACACTGATTATAAAACCTTGCTAACAAGTGATTTTTATCCTTTTATCCAACTTAGCCATACAGCAAAATGGGCAATGACCGCTCATATACTTTATAATGTTATTGATGCAAACAATCCATCAACTTTTTCAACTAAACTAATAAATGAAATACGTCACACGATTAATTTTAAAGGTATAATTATTACAGATTGCATTACAATGAAGGCCTTGAGCGGAAGCGTCACAGAGAAAGCTAGTAAATCATTTGCTGCTGGATGTGATATAGTATTACATAGTAATAGCAATTTAGATGAGATGCTTGAGATTGTAAACGTAAGTCCACAATTAACTGATACCCAGTTAACAATAATTGCAGAAAGCTATAGAGAGTTAAAGGCGCCGTCTCAAATGTTGAGTTATGAAAATTTATTAAATCAATTCAATGATATTGTACATAAATTTTCCCTTTCTTCAGCGTTATGTAAAGGTTTTGATCCTACTGAGTAATTGCATTACTTTTTTACAAACAAGCTAAGAAAGCAACTTGATATAATGCAATTAAGATTAAATGCTCTTATGGTACTGAAAAAAATAGTCAAATTACGATATCCTTCGGTAAGATAAATAGAATAGTGGTAGATTTAAGAGTGATCGCGTTGCATTTTATTTAGATAAAATTTATTGTGGCTGATCTTAAGCAGTTAGCAAGGGGTAATCAATTAAATTACGAGAATAATGCTTGACTAAAGTTGCTAAAAATATTGATGCCTGTGGCTCCTTCTTCATTCGAATGATTTTAAGCATAAGCAGTTACTAGTATTTTAGCATCTAAATAATCTCTATTGATCCACAGCAAGAGAGATAACGTGTGCTGCAATGTAATTCTATATAGCCATGATTTACTAATCTTGAACTTGTAATTTCTTTAGTCATTAATCAAACTTAATTATTTACAGTAAACACTTAGGAGAACTATGGGAGTTCTATTTATCACAAACAAAATCTATATTAAACACAATATGTCGGTCACTTAAAGTGCATGCACTTGAATAAAAGTTTATATTGATCAATTTTTACAAGTATATTATGGTATAGCAAATCTTGGTACTAAGCTGATTTTCATTGCAATATCATATAGGCTACGACAAAAACTTGATTACATACGTAAATTTATTTATAGATTCACTAAGATGTCAACTTTACTAAAGAGCTCATTTAAATTTATTATTACCACAGTAATAATTTGTGGTGTAATGGCCTTAGATCAGTATACCAAAACAATAGTACTAGATTCTTTGCTTTTAAAGCAAAATCCATTTATAAAAGTTACAGACTTCTTTAATTTCACTTTAGTGTGGAATACAGGAATATCTTTTGGTTTATTTAATACCGGAATATATAGCAATCACATATTTCTATCCTTAGCAACAATTGTTACTTTAATAATGACTTATCTTCTAGTTTTTGCGCACTCTAAGGTATCTCAAATATCTTATAGCTTGATTATTGGTGGTGCACTTGGTAATATAATCGATAGACTATATAATGGAGCTGTGTTAGATTTTATTGAATTGCATGTTTCTAATTACTACTGGCCAGCGTTTAACGTTGCCGATTCAAGTATTTGCATCGGCGCATTTTTATTGGTGTTTGATATGATCGTAAACGAATTAAAAATTAAGACTATATGAAAAAAAATATATTGATTATTTTTAGTGTTTTATTATGTGGCGCATGTAGCTCAGAATTTAAAAAAACAATAGGGTTAAATAAATCTTCACCAAATGAATACGCTGTATTAAGACAACCCATGCTGTCAATGCCACCAAGTGATTATTTGATTGATCCTGAACAATACGTTAAACCCCTTGCTAGTAGTGACAAAACTGGTAGCGAAATACTATTCGGCTTAGAGAGAAAAGAGTCGTTATCTGAGCAATTTTTAGATTATTCTGATCGTAATCGTAATTTTATTAAGAAAACCACGCATATTGAAAAAAATGAAGATATTCAAAAGACAGCTATACATGGTGCCATTAAGTCTAAAATTGGTGCAGATAGAAATTCTCAGCCAAATTTAGTAATAGACAACAAAAATCTTGAGAGGACGGTTGGACAAAAGACTAAAACTACAGACAAGCCAAAGAAGGGATCTCTACTTAGTGCCATTAAGTCTAAAATTGGTGCAGATAGAAATTCTCAGCCAAATTTAGTAATAGACAACAAAACTGTAGAAAAGAAATAGTCCATGCTTCAATATTTAAGAAAATATGCCAATAACTTTTTTATAAAGTTTCTTTTGGGCCTATTGATTATAAGTTTTCTTGTATGGGGAATAGGAGATATTTTACGTTCTGCTGATAAGGATTATGTAGCAGTGATTGATAATGATATCTATATTTCAGTTATTGATTTTGTTGAAACAAAAAAAGAGCAGTTACAACAATTAAGGGTGATGTATCCAAATATTAGTCAAGAGCAAATAGAATCCCTTAATCTGAATAGCGCGGTTCTTAATCGGTTGGTTACAAGTAAATTATTAGAAATTGAAAGCAATAATCTTGGTATCATGATTGATGATAGTATAGCATTAAGCGTGATTACGAAAAATCCTGCATTTCAAAATGAAGCTGGTGAATTTGATCGCGAACTCTTTAAGAGAGCTCTTGTCTCTAATAATATTCCAGAATCAGATTATGTTATTCAACTAAAAAATGAATTAGCAATTAAGATGCTAATGGATAGTCTTTCTGTTCAAATTACCCCAAGTAAATTCTTGCTTAATGCCGTTAACACTTACAACAATCAAGAATATGATATTGATTTAATTAAAGTAGTTACATCAAAATTACCTAACTATCGACCGAAAGACAATGAAATAAGTAAATTTTATTACAATAACATCACGAATTTCATTACGCCTGAATATCGTGATATTAAATATATAACTATAACTCCTGAGCAATACAAAAATAAAGTTATTATTTTAGAAAAAGAACTACAAACTGAGCTAAATCAAGCATTAGATCAAATAAATACTAATAAAATACATGATTACTACGACATAATTTTTGATTCTCAAGAATTAGCCCAACAAGCTCAAGAAAAATTCCAGCAAAAAACTACTGATTTTGCACAAGTAGTATTGGAGTCGAACGGAGAAGATATCGAAGAGTATCTAATTAGATCGCAAACCACAGCAGAACTACCGAAACACGTCAATGATCTTGTTGTTAATATGAAAGAAGGTGAAGTTAGTAACGTTATTAAAAGTGATATGGGATATCATATTATTAAATTACTTAAAACAACTACTACTAAGTTAGATTTAAAAAAACTTAAGCAAGAAACTAAAGAGCATGTCATTGCACAAAAAATTGAACAAGCGATGTACGAAGACATAAAAAAGATTGAGGACGAACTTTCATCTGGTGAAACTCTTGAGGAAATCGCCCATAGTCATAAGCTGCCTATTCGTACCGTTTTAATGATCACTGAACAAGGAAAAAATAACTTATACAAAGAACATGAAAGTAATCCAAATTTTAGCAATTTCTTAGTAAATACCTTTCAACTCCCAGAAAATCAACCGTCTGAATTATTTTCAATTGATGAGAATTCCCTTGGTTATTATATAGTAAATACCATGAAAATCCACCATGCTCAACAACTACAGATTGATCAAGTTAGAAAGCAAATTAATGTTACGCTAGAAACAGAGCATAAAAACCTCAGTGCTAATAAAATAATTAACGAGCTAGTCAGTAAAGTAGGTAAGAGTGAATTTAAAGAAACTATAGTCGCTTATGAACCAATCGTAACTCTTACTTCTTTTACTTTACCACGTCCTAGTGAAAGTGCTATGTATCATCAAAATTCGATCATTCCTTTTGATAGTCAATTAGAGATACTTGAATTAAGTCCAAATAATTACTCTAAAACTTTTCAAACAACTGAGGGTGATTTTGCCTTTGCTATATTAAAATCTATAAAAATTAACCCTACAAAACTGAGTACTGCTAATAATGATTTAAAGCTTAAAAAAGGTTTAGCATATGGTTTAAGCTCTAATATTATGCAAGAATATATGAGTTATTTAGAACAGATACATAAAGTCAAAATTCATACTGATGTATTAGAACGACTTGGAAATTAAGCAAGAATTACAATACCTTCATATAAGACTGAAACTATCTCTATGAAAGATATTAATATGCCAACATCATTAGAGTACGCCTATAAAAATTAGTTTTTCAGTTAGTTTGCTGTCCACATACTGACTGCATCACTAAATCTAAGAGTTGTTTCTAGGACTAGCCTATGTTAGGTATTGTGCATAAGTTAAAATAACTTGTGCCTTAGGCGTTCATTATGCTATAATTAAAGAGTTGATTGATTTGTAAATTAATTTGTAACGTTCTTTAAATATGAAAAAATTTTTGATTGTCATTTTTATACATCTATTTATTACAAACTTTTGTTACGCAGAAGTAGTAATTAATTTTTTACCAGATGGTACTGAAGTGAAAATCCAAGACAATATAGTGTACGCAGTATGCAACGGCAAGTTTAAAATCATTTCTAATGGTAGTTACATGCTGGCTGATGGCTCAACAATGACTGTTAAAGACGGTAAGTTGGTAAGCTCTTATAAATCTAGGAAATGGCAAGACTATCCAGACAAATAATCAGTTATAACACTCGCATAGAGAATTATGCAATAACCTTTTGCGCAGCTTGACTTGCAACTAATAAAATGTATAATCTGAACACGATTCAAAAAGGATGCTAGTAAGAGATGTTTATTCAAACTGAAACCACACCAAATCCATTATCACTAAAGTTTTTACCAGGTAAAGATGTTAGTCCAAAAGCACCAGTAAATTTTACCTCGTTAGCAGAATGTACAACATCAATCTTGGCTAAAGCGCTGTTTGATAATGGGTGTATTACAGGAGTATTTTTTGGTAAGGATTTTATCACTATTACTAAAAATAAACATGTTACGTGGGAAGTAATCAAGCCGGAGATTTTGCTAACTATAATGGAGCATTTTTCTTCTGGTGCACCGGTATTTATAGAAAACAACAACAAGCATAAAAATGCTGCAGTTGTAGAAAACGATAGTGAAATAGTGACGCAAATAAAAG
Organism: Rickettsia typhi; assembly: GCA_945905715.1. GTDB lineage: Bacteria > Pseudomonadota > Alphaproteobacteria > Rickettsiales > JABSSG01 > JAGVLN01. Next base: position 34,039 of record CAMDPW010000005.1, on the reverse strand, counting down.
AGATAATTGAGCATCGTGTACGACCTGCTGTTGCACAAGATGGTGGGGATATAATTTTTCATAGCTTTGAAAATGGTATAGTTAAACTTGAATTACACGGCTCCTGTTCCGGTTGTCCAAGTTCTAGTATTACTCTAAAAAATGGCATTGAAAATATGCTCAAGCACTATGTACCGGAAATCGAAGCAGTTGAAGCAATTAATAGCAAAGAACACTAGTATGTTAGATATAAAAACTTTTTCGGAGCTAGGTGTATCTTGTTTTTTTAAGGCCTTGGGTCACCAAGAGATCCAACCTCAATTACAGAACTTGATCCAGGCTATTGAATCATCAAAAAAAATTGCACTTTACGATCCAGAAAATAGAGCGCAAGAGTTTTTTGATTTAACTGACTTAAGCAGTAAGAATTTTATTAAAATTTATGTACAAAAATTAGAACTTGCGGAAATAGATAACATTCAATTAATATCTGAGTTAGAGAAAGTTGATATTGATAACTTATTAATCCTAGCTTTTGATGCGCAAAGATACCATTCACATATAAAACATTTATTGAAGGCAAACTGGCAGATATTAACCTTAGACAAAATAAGATTGCCAGAGAATATGCTAACTAATAAAGATCATTATTTAGACCCACTTAATTGGGCAACGAATTTTGTGTGGTTTAAGGAAGTTGATGGTACACACACCAGGTTAGTCACAGCTAATTATTGGATAAAATATGGTGGTAAAAATATAAAAGCTCTCATGTATTTGTTAGATAGTAATGGTAAAAAATTGGCCCAATGGCAAGAAAACTTAGCTAACAAGATGGAAGTTTTTGTAATTGATAGTAAGGAAGTAAAGAGTAGATTTTGTTTAAATGATTTTATGGGTCAACTGTTTATTCATTTTATAGGAGCAGCAGGTCATGATGTAGTGAAATACGCTTTAGATATATATGGTGATTGCTCTAAGATTTTGTCAGCTACGCATGATGCTAATGCCTGGCCAAGTAAATATTTTGCTGGACTACCAGCACCAAAAAATGATGAAAAAATCTATCTATGGTTACAAAACACTCATCCTGTACAAGTGAAAAGTGGCACAATCTCAATCAACACCATGGGCGAAAATAATCATCAATATATTCAACAGTCAATCCCTGCTTATGGCACTTTGGCTGTAGATATATCGGAGTATTTTAGTAGTACCTTTCCTACGCAATTTGAAATTAATGCTGGTAATTACTTTGTTAGACCGCGTTATGAAGTAGAAAATTTAATTAGTAAACGCAGGTGTATAGCTCACGTTAATGTTGAACGAGATAATCTTTCAGATGACCCTAAAATTAAACAAATTACTCAATTTATTGGTAAGGGCTATATTTTATCTGCACCAATTTTACCGATAAATAAGTATACTACCACAGTTTTGCCAACTCCCATGAGTAGATCACTTACTCATGTTCCATTAAAGGTAATCGTTTACAGCAATGAAGGCAAAGAATTAGCTATGCATACATTTGGCAATTTAGCACGTAACCACAAAAAATGTTTGTATATAGATGAATTCGTGAAAGAGATTAGTTTTTTTAAATCTCTTGGCAATTATGGTAGTATGCAGATTGTTTATGATTTTACAGCTGGTGATAATGCTGATGGATGGTTCCACGCCATTTTAAAATATCACAACAAAGAGAATGGACATTTTGCTGAAACCAGTTTTGGTAGTCATATATTTAATAATATCACTACTTACAAAGGTGAGCCTCAATCTTATAAAGGCCCTCCTCCTGGACTTAGTACGAATTTATTTCTACGCATTGGTTTAGGAGAACTTAATAGCTTTAGTTATTTGATTTATCCAGTATCTAATAACTGGCATAAATTTTCTAATACCACTATAGCGTTGCATGATAGCGATGAAGAAATCATAAAACAAGAAATAGCAATTCCAGCGAACGGCTGTTACTTGCTAGATTGTCATAAAATTTTTGGTAAAGAAACTATAGCTAAATTAAGCAAGCCATATGTACTCATTACAGATAGAACTTGTCGGTTATTTGGCTATCATTTACTCGCTAATAACCATGCTTTTAGTATGGATCACATGTTTGGTTTTTAAAGGCAATATCAGCTATTTCAGGCAATTTTTATAAAAAATACCACATTTTTTAAAAAAATCTAAATACTTAATTTAAAACCAGTAGCTACTAGATACATTTCAGCAGAGTCTCTTCTGCTTGATTGTGGCTTGAAGTTTTTAACTGTAGTGAAGTATTTTTTAATTAAGATAAGTAGCTGATGGTCGCCACCGCCACGCAAAATTTTAATTATAAAACTACCATTAGGGAAGAGGATATTTTTAGTAAAATCAAAAACTTGCTCACATAGATCCATAATTCTCATGTGATCAACTTGAGGATTACCACAAGAATTTGTGGCCATATCAGATAACACAACATCAACTTTGCCGCCAGTCAATGTAGTAATTTTAGTGCGGGAGTCTTCAGCTAAAAAATCTAACTGGGTAAATTTAACACCAGAAATTTCCGGCATCACTAGAAGATCAAAAGCAAATACTCTACCACCTTTAGTACGACCTGCTGCAACTTGACTCCATCCGCCAGGTGCCGCACCAAGATCTATAACCTTATGACCACGCTTTAAGATTTTAAACTTATCATCAATTTCTAAAAGCTTATAAGCTGCGCGTGAACGATACCCATCTATTTTAGCTTGCTTTACATAGGGATCATTTAGTTGTCGCTCTAGCCATAAAGTTGATGCTAATTTACGTTTTTTAGCAGTGTTAACTTTAACATTACTATTACGAAAAGAAATAAGAGATGAGTTCATTATCTATTTATTATTTAATTAACTTAAGACCAATAATTCCAATAAAAATACAACCAATAAAAAAAAATTTTAAGAGACTAACAGATTCTTCAAATAAAATAATACCGAAAATACAGCTACCGATAATGCCAATACCAGTCCACATAGCATAAGCTGTGCTAAGTGGAATTTCTTTTACAGATAAAGTCAGGAAATATAGACTTAAACACGATGAAATAACTGTAAGTGTAGATGGCCATGCTTTGCTAAAAGCCTGTGAATACTTCATCCCAATAGTCCAGCCAATTTCAAAAACACCTGCGAGTATTAGATAGAAAATAGCCATATTCTTTCCTAAAATAAATCTTGTAACTGCTTAATATGGCTAATAGTTGAGAATTTTATACCATCAATATCAGATGGTATTTTAGTTCCTTCTGGTATGACCATATGGGTAAAACCAAGTTTTGCTGCTTCTTTGATTCTTGAATCTGAGCGACTAACTTTTCTAACTTCACCTGACAGACCAACCTCACCAAAAACCACTGTATTGTTAATGAATGGGAGATTTTTCATTGCAGAAATTAGTACACATATTACAGCTAAGTCTGCAGCTGGTTCAGTAATTCTTAAGCCACCAACAACATTTAAATAAACTTCGAAACTATTTAAGACAAGTCCGTACCTAACGCCGATAACAGCAATAATCATAGCTAAACGATTTACATCCCAACCAACTACTGCTCTCCTTGGCGCTATCATTTGTGAAGGCGCAACTAGACCTTGTACTTCTACTAAAATTGGTCTAGTACCTTCAACTCCAGCAAAAACCGTAACACCACTTACATTGCCACAACGCTCACCAAGAAATAAAACCGAAGGATTAGTAACTTCATCTAAACCTGAATCACTCATTTCAAACACGCCTATTTCATTGACACTGCCGTATCGATTTTTAACCGCGCGTAATATTCGAAAATTGTTTTCACGCTCACCTTCAAAATAGAGCACAGTATCGACCATGTGCTCTAAGATCTTTGGACCAGCTAACTGCCCGTCTTTGGTAACATGGCCGACTAAAATTAAAGTAATATTATGATGCTTAGCCATAGTAACGAGTTCATGAGCAGTTGCTTTAACTTGCGAGACTGTACCAGGTGCTGAGCCAATATTTGGTGAAAACATAGTTTGAATTGAATCAACCACTAAAATATCAAATTTTTTCTCTAAATTAGTAATGGTATGAACTATTTCATTGATATTAGTAGCAGATAGTAAATGAACCGGAGCTGAGCTCAGATTCACACGTTGAGCGCGTAAACGAATTTGCTCCAATGATTCTTCACCAGTAATATAGGCACAAGTCACATTATTTTGTGATAAAATGCCAGCAAGTTGCAGCAATAAGGTGGACTTACCTATACCAGGATCACCACCAATTAAAATTGCGGAACCACGCACCAAGCCACCACCAAGAACGCGATTTAATTCATTGATTTTTGAATCAATGCGCGTTTGCACTACCTCACTGTCAGATAATTGTGCAAAATTAGCAACAGCTATAGAATCGGTGTTGACATAGCTAAACGCCTTACTTAAAAACTCTAATTGGATTGCATCCCAGACATTACATTCTGGACATCTACCAGCCCATTTACCGAATATAGCACCGCATTCCTGACAGACATATGTTGAGTCTTTTTTACCCATATTATAACTTCCTATGAAACGTCAACTTTAATTGGGCCGGTGCTTTTTCCATTAATGAATTGTTCAAAAACTGAATTACCTGATTTATCTATATCATGTACATCGCCAATCCAAGTTATTTTGCCTTGAAAAAGCATTGCTACTCGCGTTGCAATGCGACGAGCGCTATTTATATCATGAGTAATAGTAACGGTAGTAGCGCCTATATTGTTTCGCACACCAATTATAAGATCATTAATCACGTTGGCCATAATTGGATCAAGTCCAGTTGTTGGTTCGTCAAAAAACACTACTTCAGGATTAGTAGCTATCGCTCGTGCCAAAGCTACACGTTTTTGCATGCCTCCAGATAATTCAGAAGGGAATAGATACATTATGTCTTCATTCATTCCAACGGAATGTAATTTAGCTAATGCTATATCTTTGGCTTCTGCAACTGAGATACTCTTGTTGTGGATTAAAGAAAAGGACACATTCTCCCATACACGCAAGCTATCAAATAAGGCACCGCCTTGAAATAAAAAACCAAATCGACTCATCAAGTGACTTTTCTCTGAGCGTGATAAATTTGAAATCTCGTTACCGTCAAATTTTACTGAACCACTATCAATTTGTAATAAACCTACTATAGCTTTTATTAATACTGATTTTCCAGAACCTGAACCTCCTAGAATTACTAAAGATTCATTTTTTTTAACTTCTAAATCTAGTTCATTTAAAATAATTTTTTTACCAAATGTCTTGGTTAATTTTGTAATAATTATTTTAGATTGAATAGAATCTCCTCCTACTGCAACTTGCTTGCTACTAGTTTTGAATTTACTTTTAATCATTTTTGTTATCATTTTGCAAAGAATACTTCTGTTGCTATATAGTTAAAAATTAAAATTAGAACTGAGGCCGATACTACCGCATTAGTAGTTGCCGAACCCACGCCTGCAGCGCCTTTACTAGCTGTATAACCGTGATAACAGCCAGTTAAGGCAATGACCAAGCCAAATATAGCAGCTTTTACCAATCCTGAAAACACATCCATAAATTCTAGATAGTTTATAGTATTTTTTAAATAAATTGCTTTATTAAAACCTAGTTTTTCAGTAGCAACAATATAACCGCCTAAAATACCTACAATATCTGCAACTAAAACCAAACATGGCATCGCGATAACGCTAGCAATCACTCGCGGAGTTACTAGATATTTTATTGGATTCACTGCCATGGTTGAAAGCGCATCAATTTGTTCGGTTACTTTCATTGTTGCAATTTCAGCTGCTATAGCTGCGCCGACTCTACCTGCCACCATCAAACCAGCAAGCACTGGACCAAGCTCGCGGGTAATCGAAAGTACCACTACCGTTGGAATTGATCCTTCAGCCGAAAAACGAGAAAAGCCAACATAACTTTGTAACACTAGTACCGCACCAGTAAAAATAGCAGTCATACCAACTACTGGTAACGAATAAAAACCAATCTCGATTAAATTTTCAATAATTTTTCGAAAATATATTGGTGCTACAAAAATGCCAACAAGAGCATAAAAGCTAAAAATCACTGCGCTACCAAAGCTTGCTAGCAAATTTAAAATGTATTTACCTATAGAACCAATGTAATTCATAATCTACCAATATAATCCATCATTACCTATATATGTAATATAGCGTACATTATACCAGATCTCTTGTGGATTGTAAGCTTAAAAGCATTAGTTGCTATTTTTGTACTATATTTTTTATGCTTTACAAAAAAAAACTTAGAAACAATATTAAAATATTCCAAAGAAAGTAAAATCAAATGATAAAAAATGCGACTCTTGATTTCATAGCATGTTATGTTATCTGCAGTGATAATTTTCAATCTTTAGCTGTAAACTCGTAATGTTTTATGAAGCAGCGCTATTAAGTCAGACGAAGAACATCTTATGCATTATTTAACCGTTGATGATCCACTAGCACCACCTCTCGGCTTTACTGGCAAAGTACTGGAGGGTGAAACTGGTGCTGCTGCGCTTTTTTGCCGTGCTAATGCCGCATCTCTTAGGTCAGAAGGTGAAACTGGTGCTGCTGCGCTTTTTTGCCGTGCTAATGCCGCATCTCTTAGGTCGCTTGATGTTCTTATTAGACTCGAGCTAGGAGATGATACTTGAGTTGCAGCTGCGCTAGCTTGATTAGATGACGCTGTTGCTAGACTTGCTGCGGATACTTGAGTTGATGCACTAGCTGCGCTAGCTGGATTAGATGGCGCAGCAACTACTCCTGCTCTTTTTGCCGTTACTGCATTTAATCCTGTTTTAGCTCCACTATAAGCGCGCGCCATTGCTCTACGACCAAGTGCTTGGGTAGTTTGTAGCATTTTACCTAAAAATGCTCTGGCTGCAGCAGGAGAAGATGCATACGTACCTAAATTCATACCGCCAGTTATATCTGCAGCTAAACTCGCTAATATTTCAGCAAACTCATAAAAAATAAATAACATTAGAGCTAAAGTCATAAATTGATTTATTAAATCTATGCCAACAATGTTTGGCTGCACTACCGAAATTATACCAATGATACTAAATACTTTGCCAAAATCTGATAATTCCATCGATGAAATAAAGTAACCTAGACTATTTTGACAAGCCGCGGTATCTTGGGTAGCTGAGCTATATTGCGCAAACCAACCACCAGATGAGGCTTTAACCATGGCAAATTGACAGCCACTTAGGTAATTACCATCTTGATCAAGAGAAATTCCATAAAATTGGCGATCTATTACTAGCATTATCAAAGCAAGACCTGCAGCGACTATAGCTGGTTGCAATAAAAATGATATTAATAGTGAAAGCCACTGTTCAAAATATTGCTTAGTATAGCCAAACAATGCCATGGGTACAAATATTGGACCTATATAAACGGTAAAGGCCAAACCAAACATAGATAAAATAAAAATATTCACTAACAACAACATCACAGAGATCATAAAAAAGGCAAAAACAGTTAAAAACACAGTCATTATTGGATTGAAGCCAATAAAAAAAATCCAAATCATAGTCATTACAGACATAGCTTTACTTGCGCCATCTTCTAAGCTTAAAAAACCTAAGTAACTAGCAATGCGACAATCTAACGAATCCCATAATGCTAAATATTCATAGCCTGCATCATATGAAGCTGTTAATGGTGGAAAATTACAGAAATTATTATCACTTTCATTACCAGCTTTAATGATATTATTAGCTAACTCGCTCATCACTGCAAATCCACTATTATAAAGAAAAACTAAGCCATTAGTATTTTCATTAGAAGAGTTGGGATCATGAATATTAAAGGTACCAACTGAAAAATATATTACCAACCCAAATTTTAAGATGAACATAAAAAACTCAGCCTTTTTAGGTAGTTCACCCCCTGCAAGAATTTTCAGTCCCATTAAACACACGTATAAGGTAAGTAATATAGATACAATGTGCCTCATATTTTGTTGAAAAATTAAGATCAGCCCTGCACTTTCACAATTAAGCGGCGGAGCCACAAATAAATTAGCTAACGTTTCAGTTACACACTGCATTAGTTGTCCTAATAAAGTAAACTTAGATAAGGTTTTTAGATCAGATCCTGTACAAGAATTAGCAGTATAACATGTAGCTGATTGCGGAGATGTTATTACGGGTGGTGGCGCATATTTACAACCAATAGTTAGCCAGTTTTCTATAAATATACTTAAGCCAGGAAACTGCGCAACCAAGCAAGTTTGATCACCTTGAGACTCTATTTTAAACTGAGTAAGGTTAAGAAAATCTGCCCAAAGATTGAGCCCCAAGGTGGTCTCAAAATTTGCATTAAATACGCCGTCATCAGGATAGTGTTGATAATAACCGCTATTACTTTGATCAGACATATAAAACCAAAAATCACTAGTTGGTATATTACCACGCATTAATGGGCAATAGAGCTGATTTCCTTTAGAGTCTGTTAAGAAAGTATCTTGATTCACTGCTGGTTTGGCCATATTTGGACTGGCCTTACATGCGCTGCTTTTATTAGGTAAAATGGTAAAATTTTCTTCTGCTCTACAAAAACGATCTTTGCTACATTGAGAGTAGGGACATTGAAGGTTATTACTACAAATATAAACATAAGGTTGACAATTAAGCCAATCACCGTTGCAATTATTAATTGATACATATGCACCCTCAGTATTTGCATCCCCTAAGATCACTGAGGATAAACGATCGAGCACATAGGTAGGAGTACCGAGATCTAAAAGATCGTTAAGTACTACACCGAATAAGTTAGAAATATTTACTGGTGAATTAACATTCATAATACCACAAAAACCTGATTCGCAGCCACTGTCTTTACCAACGTTGCAGTTAGTAGTAGTGCTTGGTTCTGCTACCGGCTTACCATCGCAAGGACACTGATCACAGCTACCAGCTGATAGTCCAGCAGAGCTGCAAATAATGATAATGGCAAATAGTAATTTTAACACTGGGACCAATTTCCAATTCTTTATCTAATATTCTCTATGCTTACACTACAAGTGTCAATAACCTATAGTAGTTAACATAAATAAAATTATATTTTGTTACTTTAAGCGCATTTTACTTAACTTGCATGAAGATACCATTAGCACTACAATGACTGAAAATTGGTAATTGATTATGGAAAATAAAATAAAAAAAATTAGCTTAATTGTTGGCAGTGATACAGGACCTACTCGAATTGATCGCTGGCTAAAAAAGAAATTTACTAACATTCCAGTCAGTTTAATTCATAAATTTATTCGTAAAAAATTTATTAAACTCAATGATAAAAAAACTACTATCAACAATAAGATAGTGACTGATGATCAAATAACTATCAGTCAGAACTGGAATAATTGCGATAACAAGTCACTAAAAAAAAGTGTAACTAATATCTCAGATTTTAGAGATAACCTATTGTTAATTCTTGATAGTGTGATCTATAAAGATGACGATATTATCGTACTTAATAAGCCTTGTGGTTTAGCAGTGCAAGGTGGCAGTAAAGTCGTTATCAGTATTGATGACCTAGCTGAAGGTTTGAAATTTACATTTGATAATAAGCCAAAACTAGTTCATCGTTTAGACAAAGACACTAGCGGAATTCTACTACTAGCTAGAACTGCACGTGCCGCGCAATTACTTGCTGCTAGTTTTAAACAAAAGGAAATTATTAAGAAATATTGGGCAATTGTAATAGGTGTTCCACAAAAGAAATCCGGGATCATTAAGCTACCGATCGCAAAAAAAAATATACTTAATAGCGAAAAGACTAGTATCGATTATGATAATGGCAAAGTTGCAATTAGTAAATACCACGTACTTCAGCAGCATGCTTCTGATAAGCTTAGTTGGCTAGAGATGCTACCGATTACTGGCCGTACTCATCAACTACGTGTACATGCTGCGGCAATAGGCACGCCTATTTTAGGAGATGGCAAATATGGACGCGCAAACGCTTTTATTAATGGTTACAGTAACAAATTACACCTGCATGCTCGCGAGATCACAATTCCAGATTTTATGGGTAAAACTCTCCATTTTACTGCCGAACTACCGACTCACATGAAGCACACTTTTGCTCAGCTTGAGTTTACAAGCAAGAAGTAAAACATAACTTACTACTTGCTACCTTATTGTCTTTCAGCACCTCCACCTCCTATTCTGGGTTGTCGTGTTGGTGGTGGTGGCGATACTATGTTTGATGGGAATTCGACGTTAACTACAAGACCCCTCACCAACGCACTGGCACTGGTATGCAACTGCGCTTGTTCTGGAGTGTCTCGAAGAGTTGGAACAGTACTAGCTACTGACGGCACAACTTGTTCTGGAGTGTCTCGAAGAGTTGGAACAGTACTAGCTACTGACGGCACAACTTGTTCTGGAGTGTCTCGAAGAGTTGGAACAGTACTAGCTACTGACGGCACAACTTGTTCGTCGGGCGATTGCGCTTGAACGCCTCTTACAAGATCATTATCTAGTTTACGTTGTAACGCCCTCAAAGATTTCATGTTTAAACGTGATGTACCGGCGCCAGGTCCAGTATTTTGAATAATCGAAACAATTCGACCATCTTTGATTTCTATCAAATCACAAGCCTCAAGCAATTGACCATGAGTTCCTCGATGTTTAATATGGAGTATAGTGTTCATTTTTGGATCAGCAGAATCAATATTGATCTCCACTGGGTCTAACGGTGATCTTTGTGAAACTTCAACAGATCTGCTGCTACCTTGTGATTTAAACGATAAACCCCCAGAACTACGATCAGGTGTAATGCTGTTACCACCATAATTATTTATCTCCTTCACAGTATTTTCTCGTACATAACCTTTATGCACTTTGTATTGCTCTTCAGAAGCTAAATCTGCAAATTTTATACCAGTAGTACCAGCTTTTGTATCATGTTCATTTTCCGCTTTTTTACGCAGCCACAACTCATATGGTGTAGCCTCTTCCACATTGGAGGGTTCCTTCGGTGTTTTAAGAAATTTTGAATGAGCAAAATTGCTGCTACCTTTAGTGCTAATTACTTGATCAGTTGCTTCTATTACTTGTCTTTCTGTAATCAAAAACGCTTTGCATTCAGACAAATTCTTTAAAGATTTAGCTTGCTCATAATGATTCACAAGCGTTGTTTTTGCTTGGACTTCATTTTGAAGTTTAGTTTGTTGAGCTTTATGTTGCTTATAACGCGTATCATCATGAGAATAATTTATACCAACAATTTGAGTCATGGCCTCATTTCTACTGTTATTACTCTTTACTAACTCTGTGGCTGTTTGTTGATACTGTGCTAATAATTTAGGATCAATAGTAGTGCCATCAATAATCGTTGCTATTTTCTGACCTAGCACGTCCATTTGTTTTTCTAACTTTGCTAAATTTGCATTTTCTAGAGCTATACGATGTTTTGCCGCTTCTAATACTACTTCATTTCTAGCGGCGATATCTTTTTTAGAGATAGCACCTTTAGTAACAGCTACTTTCGCATCAAGTAAAACTTGCATAGCTTCGTGAAATTGACCACCGGTTTCCTTACCTTTAAAAAGACGATTCTCAAGTCTTACAATATCCATTTTCACTGTGGCTAATTTTAATTTTTGCTTATTTAGTTCATTTTCTTTATCCTGGCCAGCAGCAATCTCTTCGCTAAGTTGTCTTACGTCTCTTTCAATTCTAGGAATAGAAATGCGGTAATCATTCAATCGTCTAGCGAGATCTTGATAGCTGGTCTTACTTATACCGACTGTTTTTTCATAAGCAGTAAGAGATTGTTCTGCTGTTTGCATTATGGCTTTTCTATTATTTCTTGTTTTCGTTGTTTCACGAATATTGGTAGCAGCGCTTTCTTGAACTACAGATAAGCTTGATGGCGCTTGACTTACTCCTACTCCACTTAAAACTTGTTCTTGATGAGCTATAGGCGCTTGACTTACTAGTGCTATCGCCGCTTGACCTCCAACATCAACAGCATTTCTTACTAAAGCTACCATTCCACTATCACTAGAAAACGCTTCTTTAGCTGCATCTCGACCTATGCCATGACGCCCGCCTAAACCCTCAGGTAATACGGCACCCATAACTTTACTCGTAACGCCTCTATCTTCTCTAGCTTTTGGTGCTTTTTTAGCTAAAAAAGTTTGAATTGCCGAAAGATTTTCAGTGGTCTGTAATGTCTCAAGAACATGTCTCTGAAGAGTGTGGGGAGGTATATCTTTGTATGCAGCATTTTCTTTGAGTGCTGTTACTTGCTCGGCAACCATCTCTTGTAAAGCATCAGCAACTCCTCTGCGTTCAGCAGTATATCCAGTAGGAATAATACTTTGATTATCAAATGTTTCCTGCACCGGACCAGCAACCACTGCTGCTATATTCTCTCTGTGAGTAAGCTCAGCTGCTGCAACTCCAGCTTGCACCGTTTCTTCTACCATTGCTATCATGTCTGCATTTCGAGTAAATGCATTTTTAGCTGGATTACTTATATTAGTAGGATCATCAGTTGGTTTGTAATTATGATTTATACCTTTATTACCACCGAGTCGGCTCGGTATCCAAGTGCTTTCACTTGGATCATGCGCGTTCTCTACTAGAAATTTTTCAACTTTCGCAAAATTTGCGTTAGTATAGAACTTGTCAACGACAGCAGCCTGAAGATCTTCTATAGGTACCGATGCGTATTTATTAGGGTCGCTCTCCACCAGCCTGGTCACCTCTTTTGTAACCATTTCTTGTAAAGCCATTACCGCCCCTTGTCGCTCATTAGAGTATTGAGAAAAATGAGGATAAGTAACAAAATCTGTTTCACCATTATAATCTTGTGCTATTTCTTCTCCGATTGATGCAAACTTACTTTTTGACATTGTAACCTCCTAGGTTTTTGATTTTATGAATATATATTGCCTAATTATGTATCACCTATTGATTTTTTGCGTAAAATACTCCGTTACTTTTTTATTTTCCTCTGCTTTACGCAATTTTGCTTCTGTGGTAATCGGTAATGTTTGTGTGTCAATAGTATTATTAAGCACAATTGGTGCTTTACTGACTAATACATCAAAAAGTGCTAACGCTTTCTTCTCCATTGCTACTACTGGTTTTGCCTCTGTCTTGGTAGTAAGAATTTTTTCTGGAGCCTTGATTTCACAACCTAATTCCTTTGTTAGCAAAGCTAACTTCTCTTGAGTTTTAACTTGCCACGATTCATACAAGGCTGGAGGAAGCAACATGTTAAGCAACTTGTCCCATTCTTTAGCTTTTCTTTGTTCTTTTGCTAGTTCTTTTTCTTTTTCTTTTTTGCGCTCGAGATCAATAAAATGTTTATCTAATTCTCTTTGCTTAGCTAACTCGGTATCTCGAGTTTTTTGTTCAGTTTGCAATGCTTGAGCATATGCCGCCATTTTACTCGCGACTTGTTCTAATTGTTTTTGGACCGCTATGAGCTGAACTTGACCTTCTACACTTGGCTCTTCACGATAACGATTTTCGATTTCCTTAGCGCATGTCGAGAGACCTTGTGACATCTCTTGGTATAAACCAATGGTATAAGAAATCGTGGCTTGTTTTATTTTATTTTTTTGTTGCGAGGTTATAACTGGATTGTCAATATTTAGACCTCGTTTTTTTAAATTATTGTTAAATAACTGCTTTTGGCGATTCATCTCTTGCTCAAGACGATCTCCTAATGCTGATGCTTTAGAATCAGCCGCTTCTGGCAAAGCAGTAATTACTTCATATAATTTTCTTAAATCTAATGCCATTTTAGTAACTTTGACCACTACTATGCGTTTTACCACTAGGAGCTAGAACTGCTTTATCTCCAGCTCTAACCATCTGAATTTTAGTTAACGTCTTTGTCAATTGAGGATGCTTTTCAACAATGCTGCGTAAATCTTGCGTGGCAACGACTTTGGCAAGTGGAAATCCATCGAAAATTTTTTGTATATCACTTACTATATGCGCCATTCTCTTCTCATTTATATCTGTAGCAGATGGCATAATATTGCCATAACTCACATCCATTTGATGAACAACTTCTTCAAGAGCGCTACGAGAAATTAACTGACGCGCATGTACCTGAGTACTTATATCTTGAACCTGATCAACCGAGACTATTACAGCTTTACATAGATCATCAAGCTCGTGTTTAGTTTTGGCAAAAATTTTTTCAAAATCTACACGACGCGCTTCTTTTAATTCTTCTCTACCATCAGCAACTGCCTTTAGCTTTTGTTCTAATGCTGAACATTTCATCAGTGCACGAATGAACTCGCCTTCTAGTTTAGCATAAGCAGCGCCGACCTCATGATTCTGTTGCGCTAATTGCACATCGACTACTTGCTTTTTTGTCATAACCTACACTCTAAATAAAAACCAACTAATCTCAAAGACATGCGTAAAAAGATACTATGAATTAATTAAAAAAAGGTTAACGCAAATAATCAATACTCAAATCAAAGTATCTTTGTGTTAATTCTATCACCCCTACTACTAAAATCAGGAGATACATACGACTTACTTCAATTCCTTGAAACTAATTGAGCGCTATGAAGTTACTAATATTAGTTAAATGTATTAAATCTGAGTAACAACACCTAGAGCACGAATCTCCTAAAATTATCATTTTAACAATATTAAAATCGTTGACAAAATTACGTATGCAATAATAAACTCAATACATTAAACATATTTATTAATAAGATAAAATGATAGAAATATGCCCATAAACGAACAACAACAAGCAGTAATTAGTCAGTATATAAAAGTTCAAGACTGCTCAAATATCGCTGAAATAATTACGAATATTAGTGATAAAAATGATGAAAAATATTTACATACGTTTAATATTATTATTGAGATGTCAAAAAATAGTAATATGTTTAATACTGCTAATATTATAAAATTAGCTAACATCTATGACGTCTGCGCTTCATCACCAGCTACCACGCTTGAATTTGCATTAACAAGCTTTTATGAGCAAATTGGCGGTATATTATCTTCCACACAATCTGTAGTAAGTAGTAGCGAAGTAGAGAAGTATAACGAATTTTTTAAATCTCTCAGCAATTTGTCCCGTGAAGAACAGGTAAAAAAAATTGCCAATTCTTTTTCAACCGAAGAGATTATCAAAATAATGCATATATTACGTACAAAATTGGCTCCAGGTATTGAATCGCGTAACATAGATGAAAAATTGACTAATGACATTACCTTGCTTAAGGAGGTTTTTTTATTTCAAAAAGATGGTGGTAAAAAAGAATATTCAATCTGGTCAAATAATGAGATTACTAGCCTTGAAGAGATTGAGAGACGTAAACCAGTGCGAGTAGTAAAAGGCATGGGGGTATTGGAAGAATTGTACAAAGTGTATAAACATAGCCTTGGAGAATAGTAATCAATGACAATATTAAATAGTAACCCAGAAAGAGAAAAAGTATTCCTAGATGTTTATAAGCTTATCGGTAGAAAAAGTACATCTACAAGCCTTGAAAGCGGTCCAAATAAAGAACCTCAAGATACAAATGCACTAACGAATAGTAATTTAATTAAAGCAGCTCGAGCCAATATTACTGGTAGAAATCCAATAGTAGCTGGCGATATTATGTGGACTGACGATGTTGAATATATCTTTAGTTCCACGCAAAAATTAGTGGCAGGAAAAAATGACGATCATAGAACCATGCATTTTTCTTTCTCTGGACCAAAATTAGGCTTAACCTTTGTTTTATCGGTACACAGGGTAGATGATCACGGCAAATTGATTCCTGACGCATATGATTTGATCCAATTTGTCGATGGGAACCCGGTAGCAATGATCTCGTCGGACAAAGGTAATTCAGCTCTCGATAACTACGACTCAATTAGAGACTTAGTAAGTGTAACCCCTATGAGTTTTGGTAGGTTTATAGAAGGGATTAGTCAAGGCTTGGAAACCTCTCCTATACAAAATTTAGTTAGCTCTTCTAAGAAGAGAGCAATTATTTCTATAGAGCCAACTACCATAACAACACCTGAGAAGGCTATAAAAGAGAGTGCACATAACTTAATTGTAGAAAAATCAGCATCAGCGATTATGACAGCTCCTGTAGTCACTCAGGTGTCAGAAGCAAGATCAACATCGAAAGAAATAATTGAATCAAGTAATATCACTTCAAAACCAGCGGTAGGGATTGGATCGGTTTTTTCGGAGCAATCTCCACGTGCTTTTTCTGCTATCACACCAATGGCAGACAAAATCAAACCTACATCTACTATTGCGCCAACAACACTTGTAAGAAAATTTGATATAGAATCTATGATAACATTATCTCAAGAAGCGCCTTTGGCACCTGTTATTCCCGTAAATACAATAATACAACCTATAAATACTACTGTTTTACACTTAGATGATATTGATACCGTTACTATCAAGAAACAAACTGATGCGACCGCAGACATTAGGCTTGATTCATTAGAAAAGCAAATGCGCAATGTAGAAAATTCTATTAGCAATATACACAATATCGTCGGTAGACTTGCTATCAATATTGAACACACTGTCGTTACAGACTACGGGGTTTCAGCTCAAGAAATGCTTCCACTAAGTGAGTTATCTGTGGTAACTACAATAGCAAAGCCTGTTGCCCATAAAAAAACAAAAACCATCCCTACTAAAGAGAAGGACTCCAAGATCAAAGAAAATAAACAAATTCAAACAAAAACTAAGCCAAAAACAATGCATACTAAGACGGCAAGAAAAATGGTAACAGCGCTAAATTTAGACAAGACCGCCTTGAGTATGATGCGAAAAAAACTACTTCCTAAAAACCTTACTAGCGCTGCGAATACATTAAACAATCATCAAGATAACTTAATTGATACTGCTAAAATAGGCAATTTATCCCCATCAAAAACAGCTCAAAAATCAGTAAACAAGAAGAGATCATACTAAAAATTGCTATATAATTATTTGTTGTATTGAACAGGGGTTGGATTGATATATGATAATAATTCAGTAATTTAAATTTTCTCAATGCACATCTTTACTTAAGTTGCATGATTATTGATATGATGAAATTACATAAAAAAAAGTAAAAAATAGATAGCTTAAAAATTAGCTTCAGATGAAGAATCTGAAGAATGCTCACCTATGATTGGGTTATCAGCACTTCTGACTCCATCAAAATTACTACTTTGATCATCAGGACGAAATTTACTCTCGTGCTTGGTAACAACGCTATTATCTTGACTAAGTAGCGTGCGTAATAACTTTTTTGACAGTTTCGTAGCTAGACTAAAGCGTTCAACTTTAGTTAAACTTTTCTTTATGAAAAGCTTATGAAAAGTAGTGACTGTAGGTACCACAAGCAACACTCAAGTGTATTAATAATAGTGCAATTGTATACTAATGATAAGAAATTGTCTAGATTAATCAACCTTTTGCATTTTTTAGTTCAGTCAATGATAATATACAGTTAGAAAGCAACTACTTAAATCCTCTAAAATGATAAAATAACTAAACTATTTGCGCACACTATCTGTTTGTTCAACCGTCAGTGCAGGAGTAGCAGGTGCTGAAATAATAGCGTTATTGCTTAATCTAGGATGCCTTGCCAACAACTTAGTTAAAGTTGCAGTTACTACCCTATTATGTTGCTCTTTGATAGAAAAATTTACCAATTCAACGGATTGCTCTAATTTATTATCCTGAAGTATAGTATCTTTGCGCGTTACTTCTAAAATATCTGTACCTTTAGCTTTACTCACAAATAACTGAACACCACGCCATGCTTTTTCCATATAAAACTTAATACCTATCCATGCCTTCTTTATATAAATATAATCACTTTCCGAACCAATCATGGCCTCTCTAAAACTTGACATCAATATTTTAAATCTACTTTTTGGTTGTAGTAATTGTTCGTCTTTACTACTAACTTCCTTTGTACGTATTTGGTGAAGCGTAGAACTATATGCTTCTTTATGCTCAACCATATGACATAGAGCTTTAGTTTCTCGATATTGCTGTTCTACAAATTGACGAAGTTTTTCAGTGTCCATACCATAATCTGGTACCCCATGTTTAGTAGCCAAATACTGTATATACTCGCGCCTAGTATCATTTTCAGCAATTTCTAATTTACGCGAGCCAAAAACCCCAGAACCAATTTCACTACCAACGCCAGAACCTATTGAAATCCAGGTGTCATTTAGTATTTGAACAATCCGTGGACCAAGACTGAGTCCATGAGTAGCAACCATATCAGATACTATAGGAACAATATCTTCAGCAAAATTGATAGCAGCAGTTTTTACTAAACTAATTTTAGCGTCTTTACGTGCTTTTTTTTCATATTGAAAGGCTACTACCTTTTTTGTAACTAAAATATTCAAAGCTTTTTCAGCTACCGCTCTTCTAGAAACAATTTCATCTAATTTTTCTAATAATCTCTCACGACTTTCTAATCGTTTTTTTCGATATACTTGTGCGGTACGAAAGCCAATAGAAATAACTTGAGCAACAATAACTCCTGCTAATACTGGTGGTACTGCGGATGATATTGCGATAGTAGCCACTCGCGAGGCAATAGTAGTAACTGGATGAGATAGAGCTGAAGAAAGATAGTTAAGAGCAACTGAGGCACCATACTTTATTTTATTTGCAAGACTATTACTACTACTATTCTCTAATTCTTGCTTATATTTTTTATTAGCTGCCCAAATTTTTACTATACGCTCTCCGGCACGAGATTCGCCATTTTTATCTGAAGCTTCATAAAGACCGACAACACAATCAAATTCTTTACTACCAGGAACCGCTCTCTTAACTGAAAGTTCGATTTTTTTACCAATCAAGTATTGAGCAGTGGCATCACCGCACACTGCTTTCTCATACAAACTACGAGAAATTCCAGGTATAGTCTTTACCCAATCTGGAATATTAGGCTTGAACTGCTCAAAAGCTTGATTATTTGGTTGGTTATCCTCTTCTTGCATCGTCGTGAGCTTATTATTAACAATTAATATATTTTTCTAAACCTACTAGAATATGTATTTGATAATATCACCATAATTGTGCTTTATGAATATCTAGATTATATTGTATCAACAATATTACCTCTACCTAAAATTAAAGTAACGACTTTTACTTGTTACAAATCCTTACCTTACAACTCATATAGTGTTGTAATAAAGATTCGTGTTTTCTATTGCTCAAACTCACTCTCGAAGTTTTGTATCTGAATATAAATAGTAAAAACAACTTAGCAAGACCGTGGATTATTACTTTAGATAATAGTCTAAAGCAAACTATTAATCATAGTAAAAATAGCAATGAATTTTCTAATAAACCCGACAACGCCTACCATGTTCTTGCATAGCACGACAAATTTGTTCTGCCTGCTCTTTAGTGGCAACTGGTCCTGCATGAAGATAATATACAGTTCTGCCATCTTGATTTGTTATGTAAATCTCACTACCTAAATTTCTTAATACCGCAAAAGTTGTACGTAAACTTTTCCACGCAGCAATAGCTGATTCCTCATTTCTCAATGCTGCAATTCTTATAGTGTAAGCTTTTTGACTGGAGCCAAGTGTTGATTCGCCTAGCAAAGCTTCAGCAGTCTGAACTGGAACGTCTTCTGGTTTAATAACAAGTTGACCTTGATCATGCGGAACCTTAGATGCGTTAGTTGATATTTCATCAGTACCAAGCTCTACCAATTTTACCTCAGAAGGCGCTGTCAGCAATGACTGTGTAACTACTTCTACTTGCTTATCAACATTGTCAAGTGTATTTAGCTCTTTATCTAATTCCGTTAACTCAATTGTGGCAGATTGTGGTTGTAGCTTGCTTGAAACGATAAAATCAGTTTTTGGTTCTTCTTTTTTAGGCTCTGCCGTAATTTTTAATTCTTGCTCAATAGTCTGCACTATAACTTGTTTAGATGCCGGACTTACTGGTGGTGCAATGGCTTTTTCTTTTTTAACTTTTTTAACAGACGCAACTGACATATCATTATATATATCTTTATCACTATTTGCTATCACTAACCCACCTGGCTTTTCTGGCTTAGATTTTATTATTTTGCTACTAGCGGTAATTAGTGGCAACATACTATCGTCAACTCTTTCTAAGCGATCATAAGCATACCAGGCCACGTAAAAAAATGCACCGAGCACTAGCACCACTACTAACATTTTTACCTGAAAAAAGTTGTGAGGAATTTTACTTTGTTTTTGTCGTTGTTGTAAATAATCATCGCTATTGAATTCTTCCATTTTACATCTCTTTAATTGCTTTAACGCCAATAATTTTCAGTCCTGCTGCGATAATTTTACTCATTGCTAAAACTAGCGTTAAACGAGCGGCAGTTAAAGCTGGATTACCTTCAACAATAAAGCGCATAGCTTGCGTTTCCTTGCCACGGTTCCAAAAAGCATGAAACTGAGCAGCAACAGCTTGCACGTAAAAAGCAATTCGGTGCGGTTCATGACTTACAGCAGCTACTTCAATCTGCTTAGGCCAATAACTCAGTATCTTGATTAAATTTATTTCAGAAGGAGAGGACAGCAACGATAAGTTAACAAGATCTATTTTATTAAAAAGTTCAATGGCATCTGGTGCTATTAAAGTAGCGTTACGCAGGATTGAATACGCGCGCGCATGTGCATACTGCACATAAAACACTGGATTGTCTTTTGATTGCTCAACAACATGCTGCACATCAAAATCAAGCACCGTATCGTTTTTATGAGTAAGCATCATAAAACGTATAGCATCTTTGCCAACTAACTCCACTATATCTTGTACGGTAATAAAGTTTCCATCACGTTTAGACATTTTTAATGGCTGACCATTTTTTAGAAAATTTACTAATTGCGTAAGTTTTATATCTATCGCACATTTATCATTGCTAAGCGCGCTACATGCGGCTTTAGTACGCTTAACATAACCACCGTGATCTGCGCCTAAAACTATGATCAAGTTATCATAACCACGCTTAATTTTATCCTGTAAATACGCTAGTTCTGATGCAAAATAAGTCCAACTACCGTCAGATTTCTGTAATGATCGATCAGTATCGTCACCAAAATTAGTAGATTGAAATAATAATTGCTCCCGCTCTTCCCAATCTTTAGACAACTTTCCTTTAGGTGCCTCCAGAATACCACAGTAAACTAATTTTTTATCAGCAAGAAGCTTCACTGCTTCTTCTATACTATCGCTCTTATGGAGATGACTTTCATAAAAAAATACCTCGTGCTCTACACCTAGATCTGCTAAATCCTGCTTAATTAGTACCAGCATTTTTTCTACTGCAAACTCACGAATTAATGATAACCATCGCTGTTTTGTATAATATAAAAGTTCAGTGCTGTATTGTTTATGCAAAATTTTTGCAGTTTTAACAACATATTTACCAGGATAACAATTTACTGGTAACTCTATTTTTTCTCCACACAACTGTGCATAACGCACATATACTGATTCAGCTAAGACATCAATCTGCCTACCTGCGTCATTCACATAGTATTCTTTAGTGACCTTAAACTGACACTTTATGAGTAAGGCAGCAAGTACGTCACCAAAAATAGCTCCCCGCGCATGACCGATATGCATAGGACCTGTGGGGTTAGTAGATACATACTCAAGATTAACTTTTGTATCTTTACCGATAGTTGAATCGCCATAACTATCACCAAGCTTTATAATATGATGTAATTGCTGATGCCATATACTCTGTTGTAAAATCAAATTAATAAAACCTGGGCCAGCTATAGTAACTTCTGCTACATATGAGCACAGTTTTAAGTCAGTAACAATAAAATCAGCAACTACTCTTGGGCTTTGTTTTATTTTACTAGCAATAATCATTGCAGCATTAGTACACACATCGCCATGCGTGTGATCTTTAGGAGTTTCTACCGAAATTGCACTGTAATTATCTATGAGCCAGCTATGCTTGATAGCAAGAATTTGACAGATGTTAACAATATCAGTAGTGATAGTATTATATAAATTCATAAGCTCTATATTAGCATAATCCCTTGCAATTATAACTAAATACAGTTTTAGGTCAATAAATTAAGAGAAAATGAATATTAGGACTACATAAATATTTATGACTAAGCATTACTGACAGACTGTGCCTGCTGGATTACATATCTGAATAATTAATGAATCTTTTGCAATATCATCGGTTTATTAGTTCAAGTGATAGATACATATTGCAATCTTTATCAAAAGTGAAATAATATCCCATCTGCAAGCTCAGCAGATTATATTTTTGCCACGATTAGTCTTTTTTATAATAAAGCGTACATTAAGAGCTCTAACTATGCTGATAATTAAGAGCAAATACACATCTTTGATAGAAAGTGATTACTTAATTCTGATCTTGTGATTTAAATGGGCGCCTAACTCAAAATAACTTAGAGATAATAATAGATTAGAGTTTGAACACAATTCTTTGTAAATAGCAAATCTAGCAAATCAAGCTATTACTAGTTAATGGATTATTGAATTCATGGTATCAGACTTTCTATTTGAAATGGCGTAACCATAAAGCTTTTATAGTAGTTGAAAATAAAAAGATTTTATAACTATCAACATTAAAACAAAGATTATACCTAAAAATCAATCTGAGGTTGGAGAGTTTACTGTAATGATAAAAAATGTAGAAGTAGAGCGAAAATTAACTAACAATAGATTATCACTGCTGATCATCATCAGTATCCTAAAAGTCATAAATTTATGAAAAATATTCAAATATAAGTCTTAAAGACAATGGCAAAAAATTTAAACTCACATCTAAACAAAGTAACATAATTAAATAAAATGCTGCTTCATTAAAACATAAATTTTTATTTGCTTTTATCTGGTAATCATGTCTTATGGAGGCTTATTTATGCCATAATCCTTCTGGTACAGAAGCATTAATAATGTTAAGTTAGCACATAGAAAATTGCAGTATTTTTTGTTTTAACCAAATTTTTGTATCTGGCTGTAAAAATTCTTCTAAGCTCCCTAGTACATCTTGATGATAGTTTTTGAGCCACTCATACTCATAGGTAGTAAGAATAGTAAAATCAATAAGTTCAGGAGCAAAAGGCACTTTAGTAAGTGGCCTAAAGCATAGAAAGTTATGATATTGCGATTGGATTACATAAACCAAATTTTCAATACGTATACCATAAGCGCCCTCCTGATAATATCCAGGCTCAACAGAAAGGATCATCCCAGCTTGTAAAGCTAGGTTGCTTGCTGTTTTACTTATGCGCTGCGGACCTTCATGCACTGCCAAAAAACTGCCAACACCATGACCTGTACCGTGAGCATAATCCTTACCTTCTTGCCATAATTCAATTCGTGCTAGACTATCCAATTGCATACCACTAGTACCCACAGGAAAAGTAGCTGAAGCTAACCAAATATGACATTTCAAAACTATGGTATAATTATGGATTTGTTCTGTTGTTGGCTTGCCAATTGCTACTACCCTTGTAACATCAGTAGTGCCGTCATAATATTGCCCCCCAGAATCAATCAGTAATAAATTATTACCAGTAATAATTTTATTACTCTGAACATTAGGCAGATAATGGATGACTGCTCCGTTTTCAGCGAATCCCATAATGGTAGAAAAACTAGGATGTACAAAATGAAGTTGTTGTTGACGGTATTGCAATAATTTTTCTCCAGCTGATAGCTCGCTAATTTGTTGTTCTAGATAATTCTGCTCTAGCCAGCATAAAAATTCAGTAACTGCTACACCATCTTTTAAATGAGCTTCGATCGCTCCTTTTATTTCTACGGAATTTTTACAGGCTTTTAATAATTGACACGGATCTTCTTTTAAAACTAGTTGTGGAAATAACTGGTATATCCAAAAAGGACTATTAGGACTAGCCTGTACTTTTTTCTTTACTAAAACTGATATCTCATTAGCTAAATCACTCATTAGTGCGATCTTTACATACCTTTTTCTAAGATAAGACTTGATTTCTGTTGATGGTTGTGTTTCTAAAAATAAGAGCATTGAACCATCTTGAAATACTAATAAGTAACCTAAAATAATTGGAGTGTATATTGCACTGTTTCCACGTAAATTTAATAACCAACAAATTGAATCTGGAGCGGTAATAATGATTGCATCAATGTCTTCTTGTTTTAATTGTTGAGTGATATTTTTTACTTTAAAATCAATAGATTGACCAGTATACATAATATCATGGATAAAAATGCTATTGAGCGTTTCTGGTTTTTTTTTCCAAAGTAAATCAACCAAATTTTGATCAACTGCTTTTAACTGCCAATTCTTTTGCTTTGTTATGAAATGTATAATCTGCTTAATTGTATGAAGCTTTGGATCAAAACCGATAGTCCGACATCGCGCCAAATACACAAGCAAGTTAGCTTCGCTATACTCAATAATTTGAAAATCTAAAGCAAGCTCAGTCTTTGCCTGTAATAAATACCTACCGTCCGTAAATAGTATGTTGTCAGTTTTAGTAATTAAGGCCAAGCCGTTAGAACCGCTGAAATTAGTTAAGTATTTAAGTCGTTGATACTTTAATGGTACATCTTCATTCAGATATTGATCATGGGTAGGTATTATATATGAATCAATTTGATTTGCTGCAAATAACTTCTTTAATTCTATTATTTTATTCATTTTATTATCTTTGAGATTCATTCTATCTAGAATGTATGTTATTAAGTTTACGTGTCAAGCGTTGTTATTGATACTGAGTACTAATGAGACTTGTACCTACTCATATTGATGTAAGTGATTGTGAATTAGCTAACTCTAGCCATTGTCGTTCATTAAGAATTTTTAAGCCTAAGGTTTGGGCTTTGGTTAGTTTACTACCAGCTAAAACCCCTGCTATTACATAATCAGTTTTAGCAGAAACTACTGACACTACTTTAGCGCCCAATGATTCAGCTAATACTTTTGCCTCATTTCTACTCATTTTATCTAAGGTGCCAGTGAAAATAATTGTTTTGCCAGATAGAATGCCATTTTTGATTTTATTTTCATAGATAGTGACCTCTAAAATCTGACCTAATTGCCGAACGATCTCACAGCTATATTCTTGGCTAAAGAAGTTGCGTAGAGCTTGTACTACTACTAAACCCACCCCATCAATTGCATCTAAATCATCAACTACATGTTGATTACCTTGAACTAATTGCTGCATACAGGTAAAAAAATTAGTAAAATCATGGTAATGAAGCGCTATCATCTTAGAATTTATTTCTCCAACATATCGAATACCTAGAGCATAGATAAATTTGTTAAGCTGCACTTTACTAGCTTTTTTAAGTGCATGAGCTAAATTATCTACTGATTTTTTACCCCAACCAGAAAATTCAGCTAATTTTTGCAATGCTAGTTGATTATTAGCTAATAAAAAAAAATCAATCGGGGTTCTCACGAAGTTTTGTTCGTATAAAAATAAAATATGATTATCCCCCAAGCCTTCTACATTGAGCGCGCCACGCGAAACAAAATGATGCAAACGTTCAATGATTTGCGCCTGACATTTGAGTTCACCGCTACAGCGAATTGCCACTTCCTGTTCTTCAATAATTATTGTACTGCCACAGACAGGGCATGCTACGGGAAAAATAAATAGCTGAGCATCTTTGGAGCGAAAATTCAAATCAACAGCCAGAATTTTAGGAATAACATCACCTGCGCGCTCAACGATTACCGTATCACCCACACGTATATCCAGACGAACAATTGCATCTTTATTATATAAAGTTGCGCGCTTAACAATTACACCTCCAATATTTACAGGCTCAAGCTCTGCTACCGGTGTTAATGTACCAGCACGTCCTACTTGAATGGTAATAGCTTTAAGAATGGTTTTAGCTTGCTCAGCTGGGAATTTATGCGCAGTTGCAAAACGTGGTGACCGCGAAACAAAACCTAAACGACCTTGCAAAGCAAAGTCATTTACTTTATAAACTACCCCGTCAATATCATAAGGAATTTCAGAGCGCTTGGCATAGATGTCATCATAAAATTTTTCAATCATTACTGGTAAATGCGTAAGTAAATATAGATTCGAAACGCTAAACCCTAATTTTCTAAACCACTCTAACATCTCTTGTTGGCTGGTAACAATTAACTCGCTACTTTCTCCTAAATCATAAACAAAATATTTTAGCCGACGTGATTTGGTGATTGCTGGATCTAATTGACGCAAAGAACCAGATGCTGCATTACGTTGATTAGAAAATACAGGTTGATTTAATGCCAAGCGTTGCAGATTTAAGCGCTCAAAATCTTCAAGTAATATAAAAACTTCACCACGCACTTCTAATTCCTTAGCTTGACAATCAATTTTCAACGGAAAACCTTCGATCATTTTAAGATTGGCGGTGACATCCTCGCCAACATAGCCATCTCCTCTAGTAGCGCCATAAATAAAACTACCATTTTTATACATAGCGCTAAAAGATAGACCATCAATTTTTGGTTCACAAACAATGTCTAAAATCTCGTCAAAAGTTAATCCTAAAAAACGTTTAACGCGAGCGATAAACTCATTAACCTCTTCAATGTTAAAACAATTACTTAAAGATAACATTGGTTTTTTATGATAAATCTTACCAAAACCACTAGTTATTTTGCTACCTACTTTATTGCTAGGACTATCATAACGCTTTAATTCTGGAAATTTTTTCTCAAGTTGCTGGTTACGCAGAAATAACCTGTCCCACTCCGCATCATTAACTAAGCTGGAATTATGCATGTAATAATACTCATTATACTTAGTGACGGTTTTAGCTAAATATTCTAGCTCTTTTGTTACTTCTAATTCAGTCAACTGATCAATTGGTTTATCTAATTTCATTGTGATATTTAAAAATTATGACAAATGGACATTCATCATAGCTGTTAGATATATTGTGGTCAATACGTGGTATGTAGAGAGTTATAGTTTACCAACGACTGAATGCTTAATACTTCCCTGATCGTTTCTGAGATCTATTCTATAAGATTTTTATGGCTAGCCAATGAATATATCTCAGAAATTGACAATAATGTAGCAAAAAACGCATAGCTAACATCATTGTAAATTAACAGAGGATTTTTTCCGAATCACAAATAATACACTAACTAAGCCAAAAAAAATATTAGTATTTTAAATTTTTAGAAAATCTTTTCTCTAAGAAAAAATCTTAAAAGGTAAAAAATCTATAAAATCAATTCATACAACGAAAATCACTACAGCTAAGATTTTATTTTCTTTTTAATATTCTGGTTTAAGAGTCTATTATGAAATATAAGTGAGAGTATTTTATAAGCAAGTTTTGCTGTTAAAAAGTCACAGGATTGAAATCCTTTTATTGGAGCTAATTCGTTCAGATCAATTCCAACAATATTTGTATTTTGTGTAACAGCGGAAATTATATCTATTATCTCTTCCCAAAAAAGTCCACCTGGTTCTGGAGTGCCAGTGGCAGGCATTACACTAGAATCAAATACATCAACATCTACCGTTAAGTAGATAGGCGAATCCTGCAAATAAGAAAGTATATTATCTATACTCCATTGTTTTTTATCTTTAGCCCAAAAAATTTTAATCCTATGAGAATTATTTTCAAGGAAAATAATTTCTTCAGCAGAGATATTTCTTACACCTATGGAGACTAAGTTAACATTCTCATAATCAAGACAACGCCTTAATGCTGAAGCATGAGAAAATTTATTGCCTTGGTAACTATCTCTTAAATCCGCATGCGCATCAAAATGTAAAATTGTAAGTTTAGGAAATGTTTTTGCAAATGGCTTTATAATTCCTGCAGTAATTGAGTGTTCACCCCCAAAAACCATTGGAAATTTTCTAGATTTTAATACGTTTTCAACTATTTTTCCTAGATATTGTAATGCTTCTTCAGTATTATCAGAAATTTTAAATTCTTTTAATGTAGTAGTGCTAAATTTTTTAAATGGCTCGTACCATAGACTCTCATCAAATAACTCAACTTCGTGTGAAGCTTTAATGATAGCTTTAGGTGCTCTAGCAGTTCCCTTGCCATAAGTTACAGAGTTTTCTAAGCCAAAAGGAATAATTACAACATGATTGTCATGACTTTTTACTTCATTGGATTCAGGCAACCCTAAAAACCCTTGATTAGAAGGTAATGTTGGCAGTTTTGCAAAGCAATTAGTCATGATCGTTACATCCTTCTCCTAGAAATAACTTAGCATAGCTTTGACGTTGTCTATTTTTCCAGTACCCTCTATGGTATGCATCGCTAGCAAGTAAAGGAAGGACGCTGGTAACTTCTGCATATACCATTTGCTCTAGATTTTTATCTACTTTACCCCAAGAACAAGCCTCTTTGAGCGTAGAACTAGAGCATGCTCCATCTCTACTATCAGCTACCGTTATTTGAATTGCGTATTTATGCATATCCACCTTGTGGCCAAGTATTTCTGCGCATACGACAGTATCTTGAGTAAAATTCTTAGGCACTCCTCCTCCAATCATTAAAAGACCAGTTTTTTTTGCTTGAATTTTAATTTCAGTAAGTTCCTTAAAATCTCCAATAGAATCCATGGTTATGTGGTTATTTGGATTTTTAATTTGATGTACTACTAAACCAAATCCAGCAGAAGAATCGGTAAATGCTGGACAAAAAATTGGTACATCGTGCTCATAAGCAAGTTGAACTAGCGATTCTTGCTTTTTTGCTCCTTTGATACTTAAGAATTTACCCATCTCTCTAATAAAAGCTCTAGAAGTATATGATTTAGGAGCTAGCTGATCTGCTATTTCGCATATAGTATGATCACATATTTTTAAATCTTCTTCATTTATATAAGTGTCATATATTCTATCAATCATTAAGTCCCTTAACTTATTATCATCCGCAAATTGATTGCCCCGATAATGCTTAAAACCTAGGGCCTCAAAAAAATCCATATCTACAATACTTGCTCCAGTTGCAACCACCGCATCAACCATATTATATTTTATTAAGTCTGCGTAAAGCTTCATACAACCACCTGCAGAAGTAGAGCCAGCTAAAGTTAAAATAATCGTACAGTCTTTATCTTGTAACATTTGGTTGAATATATTGGTTGCTCTTGCTAAATCTCTAGAGGTAAATGACATCTGTTCCATTGATTCTATAATGGGACGTGCATCAAAAGAGGTTATGTCTATATGTTGTATTTCTTGAGATAATATTTGCGCTTTTGAATTCGTGATTGATTTTATATGTTCCATTGTGTTGTTATTTGAATAAAATTTTTGATTGTTTTTTTGTGCATGAAATATTCTTCCAGTAGTATACAGAGACATCAGGGGCTGATCTTCTACTATAACAACTTCTTCTGCCTGGATAAAGCCATTGAATTTTGTAGCAAGAGATCTGCTATATGCCCCTAATTGACCGATTTCAAAATATTCTCCCTCTTTTATATTATGTGGCAAATAAAATGGCCCTTTCATAAAATCTATTGCATCACATGTTGGACCAAAAAAACTAAATGGTGATAACATTACTTGTGTATTATCTATTATTCTAATAATTTTTACTGGATAAATTAAGTTAAAAATTCCAGCATCAAAAAGACCGCCATATGTTCCATCATTGATATATAAATTACGTCCTTTTATCAGTTCAACTCTAACAATAGTAGCTCCACTTTCTGCCACAAGTGCCCTACCTGGCTCGCACATTAATTCCATACTGTTTTTTTTAGAGATTTTAGAAAATTCTTCATGAATTATTTCAAAATAAGTTTTTAAATGTATAGAATCCATACCTTCATAGACCGAGGGAAATCCACCACCTACATTTATAATGTCAACTTGAGTTTGAGATTTATCTATGATTTCTGCAACAATTCTTAATGCTATCTTATAAGCTTCTGGATTGCTACATTGAGAGCCTACATGAAAAGACACGGCAAGTTTTTTGCTATATTTTCTTGCTTCTTTTAACAAATCAACTGCTGTATTTGCTTCTATACCAAACTTACCTGCTAAACTTACTTTTGCATGAATGTTAGGAACTGCAATTCTAATGTATAAATGAAGATCTTTCGCAAAGTTTGTTTCTTGCAGTATTTTACTAAGTTCTATAAAGCTATCTAAGGAAAAATCTTTAATACCATATTCGTGGTAAGCGGCAGAAATAGCTTGTCGTGACTTTACAGTGTGCATAAAATAAAGACAGGAATCTGGCAGTAGCCCTCTTAAAAGTTTTATTTCTTCTAATGAAGCAACATCAAATGAAGTGATACCAGCTTTATAGAGAGCTTCTAAAACATACTTATCTGCATTTGCTTTGACTGCATAAGCTACTTTGCCAGCAAAATTCTGTAGAAAAAATTTAGACGCTAATGTTATTAAATGCGGTCTAAATATATGCAAAGGGGCATCAAGTTGTCTATTTGAGATAATAGATAACACGTTTGAGTATCTTTCCATGTCATAAAAAACCTTACCAAAAGTTAATGAGGATACATAATTTGAATCCCAGGATTTTTTCTAATAATGACTCATTAGTAGTGATTATATTTGTAATGCGTGAAGATACCTCTTAATATAGAAAAATTCAAGAAATAATTTTGCAACGAATAAGAAATATATAGTATCACACTTTAGCACTTGCTACGAAAAAAAAGTACTTCTATATTCCCAAGTTTATAGGCACGAGGATGTCACATTTTTATAAAATTCTTTTTGTGCCCGAGATACTTCTTGCGGAATGAGCGTATTTAGAGCTATCTTAAGTTTGTTATAGGTTTAGCATTTACTCTAGCTTTAGTCTTAGAACTAACTTTAACCAGTGTTTTTGGTCTAACTTTAACTGTAACTTTAGTCTTTGTTTTAACGACAGATTCTGGCTCAACTGCTGTGTTAAAGCAAAAAGCAGAAACCTTTGAGTGCAGCTCATGCGTTTTCTTACCGCATAATCTACGAATACTCAACATAACCATCCGACTAAACTTAAATAGATTATTACCAAGCTTATTTTTTTTAATGACCGTAGCGATTCTTTCTGGCATTTTTTTTCTATGTGTTCGTAGTATAGTAACCTTCTTAATAATAAGAACTAGTTAAAATATTACTACATTAATGCCTTAACCTATGGTTTAAAATCAGCAAAAAATTTTAGTTTGTGATGTTTATGCTGCAAACTCAATAAGTTAAACATGTACGCTAATATATCTAATATTTTTTAGAATGGTGCTTAAGATGACAAAATGGTAGGTTATATAGGAATCAGAAGTAACAGTAGTACATTACTCTTCTTCATGGTGTTGCTTTTCATATTTTTCGTGACGTTCCTGCGCTTCAATACATAAAGTAGCAACTGGACGAGCATCTAGGCGTTTTACACCAATAGGATCGCCAGTTTCTTCGCAATAACCATAATCACCAGATTCTATTTTAGTTAAAGCATATTCAATTTTATCAATCAATTTACGATAACGATCACGCGTACGCAATTCAAAAGCAGTATCTGATTCAACAGTGGCACGGTCATTAATGTCTGGCTCATTTAAATTTTCTGTCTTTAAATGTTCCATGGTGTTACGCGCTTCATCCAGTAATTCATTTTTCCAAGCAAGTAATTTAAGACGAAAATATTCCAACTGCATAACATTCATGTAGTCTTCTTTTTCAGAAGGTATATAATCTTTTTTTAACTCTATCATATTTAAAATTCCTTTTAAATTTTAACTCTACTCAAAAATAAGTCTATAATATAAAATAATTGAACAAGCAATAGAATAAATTGTTATGTTAATAGTATTTTTATAAAACGTTTTTTACCAGAAGATAGAATGAGATAACCTTCACTAAAATCCTTAATAAAAACCTTATGGCACTCATCAATAACTTTTTGATTGTTTAATTTGGCACCACCGCCATTAATTAAACGTCTAGCCTCGCCATTAGATGATGTTAAGCCAGAACGAGTCAATAATTCGCAAAGTAAAATACCTTTGGCTATATCTTTTGCTACTAACTCAAACTGTTCTACACCTTCAATAATACCTTTTTCAAAAATATTTTGAGCTGTTTGCGCGGCACGATCCGCATTATTTTTGCCATGACAAAGTTTTGTCGCTGCATAAGCTAAGATTTTTTTATATTCATTGATGTTAGTATCATTATCTTGTTCGTAATTAGCAATTTGCATGAGCGTAAGATCGGTATAAAGACGCATAAAGCGGAACACATCGCCATCTTCACAATTACGCCAAAATTGATAATAATTATACGATGATAACAGATTTTCATTTAACCATATCGCCCCCATAATAGTTTTACCCATTTTAACGCCAGAAGCAGTAGTAATCAATGGCGTAGTGATACCAAACAGAGTATTGCCACTAATTCTACGGGTCAGCTCAATACCATTAATGATATTTCCCCATTGATCAGACCCACCACATTGTAAAATGCAATTATGGTCACGATTCAGTACAAAAAAATCAAAAGCCTGCAAAACCATATAATTAAATTCAAGCAAACTTAAAGAATGTTCACGCTTTAGGCGTGATTTCACACTGTCAAAAGTAAGCATACGATTGACAGAAAAATGTCGACCATAGTCACGTAAAAATTTCATATAATTTAACTGATCAAGCCAATCAGCATTATTCAGCATAATCGCATTATTACCGTCTTTATCAAAATCAACAAATTTAGCAATAGAATTCTTTACACCTATCATATTGACGGCAATATCTTCGTCGAGCAATAATTTACGAGTTTCTTCTTTAAATGAAGGATCTCCGATCTTAGTAGTACCGCCACCGACAATTATGATTGGCTTAATATCGTATTTTTGGAGTAAACGCAAAATCATGATTTGCATCAAATTACCCACATGCAATGAGGCGGCAGTACAATCAAAGCCAATATAAGCGGCTGAGTATGGTTGATTTAAGGCTTGCGCTAAAGCTTCTTCATCAGTGCACTGATAAAAAAAACCACGCGCCTTAAATTCAATAAGAAAAGCATAACCTCTATTTTGCATTTTTCTGTGCTTTCAATTTGGTTACTGGTACTATGAGTTTAATTTGACCAGCTTTTTCGAAATATAAAGTGAGCTCAATTTTATCTCCAACAAACAACACCCTTTCAAGTTGAAAAAGCATTATATGTAGACCTTTAGTAGTTAGTTTTACTGTTTGCTGTGCAGGAATGACAAGTTTATCAATATGCACCATGTGGTCAACGCCTTTATCATCAGAAACTATTTTGTGTAATTCTGTTTTTGCAGCTTGTGCTGAGGTAACTTTATATAAAAAATCAGCCTTTTCACTTGAGTTAGTGATATTCATATAAGCAGCTGTACTACGCTTACTACCCATAGTAGGTCTTACCCAAGAATCAGTAATAACTATCCATGGTTTTTGTTCAGCGCAAGCTTCAGTAAAAGTGATTACTAGCAAGATTGCGCTTAGAAGAAAATTTTTTATCATAAATTTATATCTCCAATTTTTTTAAATTTTGCTTAAAATTCAGACAAAAAATAGCTCAAGTTTTGAATTTGGCATTTAAGCATAAAAAAGCAAGAATCTTAAACAAACTATATAATCACTGCAACATTATGAGGTAATTTTTAGTAATGTCAATACTGTACAGAGGTTTGTACACTCTTCTTTATAAACCTTGCTTGACGCACGCATTTTTCTCATTTGAAAAATTATTTTTTAGAGAGTGTTCAAGTTTTTGATTAATATTCTGCTGATTATCTTTGGGCGTCATGATGCGATAACTTTCAGAGCTTGATTCAAAAATTACAGTAGAAAATTATATCAGTTTAATTCAATATGAAAATTCCTATACTTCAACAAAAAATCAATAGCATTTATAGTAAACTAACTTAAACCAGCTGTTAAGAAGAAGCATTCAAGGGCATTATATAATTTATCAACATCGGTAATATTATTTTTGACCCATCTTCTCATCTTTGCCCAGAATTTTTCTATAGGATTAAGATCTGGTGAATAAGCTGGTAAAA